>NZ_SMKA01000386.1 GCF_004348455.1 Kribbella albertanoniae | reverse complement strand
CTGTTGAGTTGGTCGCCGGAGAGGGCGTAGATGATGTTGCCGAGGCCGGCGCGGGCCAGGGCGCCGGTGCACATTTCGCAGGGTTGGCAGCTGGTGTACATGGTGGTGGCGGCTGCTACGTCGGCGGAGAGTTCGCGGGCGGCCCAGACGGCTAGCTTCAGTTCGGGGTGGAGGCTGATGTCGGATTCGGTGATGGTGGTGTTCTGGGCTTCGGCGATCACGGTGCCGTCGGGGCCTACGAGGAGGGAGCCGAAGGGTGGGTTGCCGGCCTCGCGGGCGGCGGCCGCCAGGGCGATCGCGCGGCGGAGGTAGGTGTCGGTCGACGTCATGTCAGCTCCTGTCGGAGGGTAGCCAGGGCTTGCCAGGCAACCTCGGGGTGTTCGGTCTCGGCGGGGTCGCCTTGGAACGGATCGAGTACGACGCTGGTCGCGCCGAGTTCACGCAGTACGTCGAAATCGGCGAGCACCTGGTCGATCGAACCCTCACCGGCCACTCGCGTCTCCTCGGGCGACGGCGAAGCGGTGAGCCGGAGCAGGATCCTCGGCGCGAACGCCGGTACGGCCCGCCCCTCGGCCGCCGCGATCTCCGCCAGCTGCTCAGTTGCCGTGCGCAACCAATCGACCCGCTCCCGGAGCGGATGCCAGGCATCACCCAACAGCACGGTACGCCGCATGGCCGCCGTACTGCGGCCGCCGACCCACAAGGGAATCCGGCCGACTCCGTAGTCCGCGGTGTCTGCCCAGGCCGCACGCAACGAAGTCAGCAGCTCGTCAGTCGCCCGCCCACGCCGCGCGTGCTCAGCACCGAGCGCCTCGAACTCCTGCTGCGCCCATCCCGCCCCGACGCCGAGCACCAGCCGCCCACCACTCAGCTGGTCAAGGTTGGCCGCCATCCGCGCCACGAGCAGCGGATGCCGGTACCCCGCGATCAGGACCGTCGTACCGAGCCGCACCCGCGACGTGATCCCGGCCAGCCAGCTCAACGTGGTGAACGGTTCGTAGAACGGCGCCGGATACTGCTCAGCGACATCCGGCGTGATCACCACATGGTCCGACACCATCAACAGGTCGTACCCGAGCCCCTCAACCACCTGCGCCCACTCACGCAACCGCGCCGGATTCGTACCGGGCCCGAAATTAGGGACGTTCACGCCGATTTCCACCCGGACAGGCTATCCAGGCGACAGTCCACCTTTGAAGAGATTTCTCCCGGCAAGATCGCCATCCAGCCGTGGATTCCCCGGTACATTTCCCTCATGACCGAGACTCTCGATGCGATCGACTGGGCAGTCCTGACCGAACTGCAGGCCGACGCCCGGCTGTCGCTCAGCGAGCTGGGCCGCCGCGTCAACCTGAGCGCGTCGGCAACCACCGAGCGTGTACGGCGGTTGGAGTCGCTCGGTGTCATCACCGGCTACCGGGCCGAGGTGGACCTGGCGAAGGTCGGCTACCCCGTGCTTGCCGTCGTACGGCTGAAGTATCCCGGCAACAAGCACGAGCCACTCAAGCGCCTCCTCGCCGAACGCGGCGAGTTCCTCGAGTGTCTGCGGACCACCGGCGACGACTGCTACACCCTCAAAGTCGGCGCCACCTCGATGCCGCACCTGGAGGAGCTGGTCAACCTGCTGACCGACCTCGGCAGTACGACGACCAACCTCGTCTACTCCCAAACCCAGCCCTACCGCGGCCCTCGGCCACCGGTTCAGCGGCTCCAGTAGTAGAACTGGTGCAGCTGCAGCGAGGTGTCGATGATGAACATGTACTGACTGCTCATCGAGTCGACGTCGAGGTCCGCCTGCAGCATGACGGCCGCGCCGTCGCCGGCCGTTCCGAGCCGATGTCGCCACGACGGAGACGTTGACACCAAGCGGCCAGGGTTCAGGCGTTCAGCTCGCCGAAGGCTTCGATGGCGCGCAGCGCGTCGGTCTGGGACATGCCGGGTGGCTGGACGCGGAGGATGATGCCGTCCGCACCCATCTCCTCGTAGTGGGCGATCCGTTCGGCGCATTCGGCGGACGAGCCGATGACACTGCGGTCGACGATGTCGTCCCAGCCCTGGGTGTAGCGACTGGCGTCAGCCGAGGTTCGCTTCCAGCCGGTATAGGCGTCGTACAAGTCGCGCAGCGGCTCCTCGAGCGCCTTCCGCGCATCCTGTGAAGTCGGAGCAGCGAACCCCTCCCGGCACAAGATGACCTCCGCCCCGAGCGTGCCTGAACCCCGCGGATACCCGAGATACTCCGCGATCTTTCCCGGGAGATCGGCATCCAGTTCGTTGAACGACGTCGTCCAGCCGTCACACGTCCGGGCAGTCCGCTCCAGTACGGCGGACACTCGGCCTCCGTTCCACAGCCGGGGTCGCGGCGATTGCACCGGACGCGGCGACAGGTAAGCGTCCTGCAAACTGGTGAAGCGGCCCTCGTAGGTCACCGACTCCGAGGTCCACAACCGGGTGACGATCTCGAGGCACTCCTCGAACCGCGCAACCCGCTCGCGCTGCGTCACGCCGTACAGGGCGAACTCCTCCGGGCGGTACCCGAGCACGAACCCGGCCGTCACCCGGCCACCGGACAGAACGTCCAGATGCGCTAGCGTCTCAGCCAGTACGACGGGTTGGTACAACGGTGCGACGATCCCGGCCGTGGCGATCCCGATCGTCGAGGTGTGGGCGGCCAGCCAGGTCATCGAGGTGAGGATCTCGTGGTATCCGGGTCGGTGCAGATGCCGCTCCCCGAGCACCACCCACTCGAACCCGGCCTGCTCGGCCAGCCGCGCCTGCTCGACCGCATCGGCCAGTTGCGGCCGTTCGCCGTCGGTGCCGTACAGGTTGAGATACAGACCCAGCCGCATCAGGGTGCCACCTTCCGTTGACAGAGAGCACTCGGGGTATTTACGGTCTTGACCGTAAGTCCTTTTGCTTCGGATTGCGACCCCTAACCGCCTGATGGTGTCCCTAAGGAGCCGACCTTGACTGTTCTATCGCATCCGGTCGGCCTCCCGGCCGGCACCGGATCGGCGCCGATCAGCGCGATCCGGACCCGCGTGGTCAGCGCGCCGTACCGCCGGCCGTTCCAGATCAGCAGTGGAATCAGCACGGATCTGATCAGTCTGGTGGTCGAGATCCACACCGCCGACGGCGCGGTCGGGATCGGCGAGACGTCCCCCATGACGGCGTACACCGGGGAGACCCTGGCCGGTGTCACCGCCGCGATCGAGGAGCACCTTGCGCCCGCGCTGATCGGGCGGGACCCGCTCGACCGAGCCGGTGCACATGTCGTGATGGACGGCGTCCTGCGCGGTCAGCACGTGGCCAAGTCCGGCCTCGACATCGCCTTGTACGACCTGGCCGGCCGTCTGTGCGGCTGGCCGGTGCATGCGCTGCTCGGCGGCAGCATCCGGAGCCGGGTGCAGACCGCCTGGGTAGTCGGCCTCGGCACACTCGACGAGATGGCCGCTGAGGCCGCTGAGTACTCCGCACGCGGCTTCCAGCATCTGAAGGTCAAGGGCGGCCATGACCCCGCCAAGGACCTCGAGCTGGTCCGTGCGGTGCGTGCTGCGGTCCCAGCGGAGACAGAGCTGTGTCTGGACGCCAACGAGGGGTACGACGCCACTACGTCACTCCCGTACCTGGCCAAGATGACGGAGGCCGGTCTGAGCCTGCTGGAGCAGCCGCTACCGCGCTGGGACCTGGCGGGGATGGTCCGGCTGCGACAGCGGCTGGACGTGCGGGTGATGGCTGACGAGAGCATGCACTCGCTGCACGACGCCCTGGAGATCGTCCGGCGCGGGGCGGCCGACGTACTGAACATCAAGATCCTGAAGGTCGGCGGACTGCACCGGGCGCTGCAGATCGCCAATCTGGCCGAGGCTGCGGGCCTTGCGGTGAAGATAGGCTCGATGCCGGAGCTGGGCATCGCCACCCTGGCTGCGGTTCACCTGGCCGCCGCCGTACCTGGTGCAACCGTTGCGGCCGACCTGGTGGGGCCGTTGCTGGTTGAGGAGGACCCGCTGGCTCCGAGTGTGTTTGCCGACTGCAAGGGCTGGATCGACGTACCCACCCGACCTGGCCTCGGCCACGACGTCTGAGAGGTCCCATGCATCCCCTCGTCGAGCAACTCCGCGGCACAGTCCTCCCTGCGGTCTTCACACCGATGGACGGCAGCGGAGCGATCCAGTACGACGTCCTGGCGGCGTACGCGACTGCTATTGCGGGTCAGGACGTCGGTGGGATCGCAGTGTGGGCCCACACCGGCCGCGGGCTGTATCTGAGTGCTGCAGACCGGACCAAAGTGCTGGAAACGTGGCGGCAGGCCACTGCGGCTCCGATTGTGGCCGGAGTCGGCGTACCGCGATCGGAGTCCCCTGCCAGCCTGCAGGAGGCTGCAGACCTGACTGTGGCAATGTCACTGCAGGCGGCGGACGCCGGAGCGGACGCAGTGATGGTCTATCCGCTCGCTGGGCTGGCTGAGCTGCCGGACGGACATGCGCAGGCCGTCAAGCTGCACGAGCGGGTCGCCACTGAGAGCGGGCTGCCGCTGGTCGGTTTCTACCTGCACGGCGAGGCAGGTGGGTATCCGTACCCGCCAGAGCTCATCCGGGACCTGCTCAGCCTGGACGCGATGCTCGGGGTCAAGACAGCGACGCTGGATCGGGCTATCGGCACACAGGACGCCATTTGGGCCGGGCGAGACACCGGCAAGCTGCTGATCACGGGCGAGGACCGGATGTACGGGCCGTCGTTCATGTGGGGCGCAGATACGGCCCTGGTCGGTATCGCGTCAGCACAGGTCGAGCTGTCGGTCGCCGTACTGCGGGCTTGGCGGACCGGCGATCACTCTGCGTTCCTGACTGCTTCCGAGCGGCTGGACCGGTTCGCGGCGGCCACCTTCTACGCCCCGATCGAGGGCTATGTGCAGCGGATGATCTGGGCTGCCGTCTGGGAGGGCCTCATCCCGGAGGAAGCGGCGTACGACGCCTATGGCCCGACTCTGCCCAGCAGCGAGCGCGATCTGGTGATCAGCACGCTTGAGGAGCTGTCGGCCGACAAGTGAGGTGGCGCGCTCCCTCCATCGCTCCACCACACCTCGTCCGCAGCCGACCACGCGCCCTCGCGGGCAATTATGGTCTTGACCGAAACTAGGAGACTCTGCTTCGATCGTCAAGAGTTCGGCCCGGGCTGCATTACAGTGCGTGGCATGGGGGTGTCCTGATGGCAGTCGTGGTCGGCGTTGTCGGTCCGGAGGACGTGGTGCAGCGCGTGATCGCGACCGGGCCGCCGAGTGGGGCGACTCTCCAGCCGCTGTCGTACCGGCACGAGACCGAGACCATCGAGCTGGTCGTCCAGTCCCAGGAGCAGGTCGACGCACTGCTCTTCACCGGCATCGTCCCGTACACGATCGCCACTGAGGCCGGCGTCGTCGACCGCCCCGCGATGTACGTCTCGTACGACGGCGCCACGCTTCTGCGCGCCTTGGTCGAGCTGCTGCGGCTCGGGCACAACGTCACCCAGTTCTCGATCGACACGCTCCGGCGCAGTGAAGTCCTGGAGACGCTGATCGAGGCCAAACTGCCGACTGATCAGATCCAGGTGCTCCCGTATCGGCCCGGTCTGACCTCGGACGACATCGTCACCTTCCACCGCAGCGCCCGCGCCAAGCACGACACGAAGATCGCGATCAGCTGTCTCGGTTCGGCCTTCCACCTGCTCGAGAACGAGATGCCCTCGGTCCGCCTGGTCCCGTCGCGCTACTCGATCCGCTCCACCCTGCAGGCGCTCGTCCTCACCACCAGCGGCCAGCACGTCGGCGACGCCCAGGTCGCACTCGGCATCGTCGACCTCCCCGAGCCCGATGACGCCCTGGCCGGCGACCTCATCACCCTCGGCGGCAGCCTCGCCCTCCTTCCCGACGGCCGGTACCTGGTCGTCACCACCCGCGGACTGCTCGAGCAGGCGACCGAACAGTTCACCCGGATGCCACTCCTCGACCACCTCGCCGCTCGGCACAGTACGGCGTACGTCGGTTTCGGCATCGGCCGTACTGCTGCGGAAGCCGAAGCCCTGGCCCGCCGCGCCGTCGGCCGCGCCGGCTCGATCGGCACCGTCGCCGGCGTCGTCTCGATGTCCGACGACGTCGAGATCGTCATCGAACCCTCCGGCGACCAGCCCGCCATCCCCCGCGGCGCCGAAAGCCTCCCCCTGCTGGCCCGCCGCGTAGGCCTCAACCCGGCAACCCTCGCCCGCATGCGCGAACTAACCGCCAAGAACCCCGACGGCCTCACCACCCAAGACGTAGCCGACCACCTAGCAGTCCAACTCCGAACCGCCCGCCGAGTCCTCAAGCGCCTAGAACGCGCCGGCCTGGCCGACCCCATCGCCACCCAGCAACACGGCCGAACCGGCCGCCCTCCCACCATCTACGCCATCCGCCTCTAACCGCGTCTGATGGGTATACCAGCCAGATGGTGGGTTAGCCCATCAGAATCCGGTTGGCCAACCCACCATCGGATGGGTGTACCCATCAGACGGGGACGGTCAGGGGG
>NZ_SMKA01000385.1 GCF_004348455.1 Kribbella albertanoniae | reverse complement strand
TCCCCACACCTTGAGCACCCACCGCCCATCCGCCGCCCACCGCCCTGGTTGATGCGCGCTCAAGGTGCGCCACCCTCACAACGTTGAGCACCCACCAACCATCCGCGCGGGTGCGAGGCGATTGATGGGTGCCCAAGGTGGAGCTGGTACGGCGTCAGTCGTCGTGCGCGGATGGCGCCTTCACCGCGAGGACGGGGACCGGGGATTCCAGCAGGACGCGCTGCGCCGTACTGCCGAGGATGAGTTTGCCGACGGGGGAGCGGCGGCGGAGGCCGAGGACGATCAGGCCGACGTCTTCGGCGGCGGCTGCCTTCAGGAGCTCGCCGGCGACGTCGCCGTTGGAGACGGCTTGCTGGATGGTGACCTCGACGCCGTGTTCACGCAGTTTCGCGGAGGCGGCCTCGAGCTCGGCCTCGTTGGCGTAACGGGCATCGATGTAGGCGTCGCCGCGGCTGGTGTTGAGCAGCAGGACCGAGGCGCCGCGCAGGGCGGCCTCGGCTCCGGCCGCCGCCAGGGCGGCCTCGCCCTCGGCGGTTGGCACGTACCCGACCAGAATCTTCACGAAGCCCAGCCCTTCTCTGACCAAGTGATCAGCATCAGTCGTCCTCACCGAAGGTCAGCCGCTGGTGGGCGGGCTGGGTGCCGCGGAGGCGCGCGACGATTCTCGGCAGGTACGGCACGAACAGCGCGAGCACGGTCAGCACGATGATGACCAGGCTCAGCGGTCGGGTGAAGAATACGCTGCCGTCGCCGTTGGAGATGACCAGTGCCCGGCGGAACTGCTCTTCCATCGTCGGACCCAGGATCACGCCGAGGATGACCGGTGCGATCGGGAAGTCGAGTTTGCGCATGAAGAACCCGACGACACCGATCAGGAGTGCCATCAGCACCTCGTAGCCCGACCCCGACAGCGAGTACACGCCAAGGCACGCGAAGACCAGGATTCCGGCGTACAGGAGTGGGCGCGGGACCTTGAGCACCTGCACCCAGAGCCCGATCAGCGGCAGGTTCATGATCAGCAGGATCAGGTTGCCGATGTAGAGCGAGGCGATCAGCGTCCACACCAGCGTGCTGTTGTTCTCGAACAACTGCGGGCCGGGCTGCACGTTGAAGATCTGGAACGCCGCGAGCATCACCGCGGCGGTCGCGGACGTCGGCAATCCGAGCGTCAGCAGCGGAACCAGTACGCCGGAGAACGACGCGTTGTTCGCGGCCTCCGGACCGGCAACGCCCTCGATCGCACCGTTCCCGAACTCGTCGCGTCCCTTCTTCCGAGCCCGCCTGCGCTCAATGGAATACGACAGGAACGTCGGTACTTCGGCACCGCCGGACGGGATCGCGCCGAACGGGAAGCCGAGCGCCGTACCGCGTAACCACGGCGCCCACGACCGCTTCCAGTCGGACTTGGTCAGGTACCCGGTCCGCAGCCGTCCCTTCTCCAGTACGGCGGGCCGGTCCGGAGTCGACCGCAGTTTCGATGCCACGTGCAACGTCTCGCCGATCGCGAACAGCCCGACGATCACGATCACGACGTCGATCCCGTCCAGCAGCCGCAGCGAACCGAACGTGTACCGCGGTGCGCCCGACAGACTGTCGAGCCCGATCAGCCCGATGAACAGACCGACCGTCAATGACAGCAACCCGCGGACCATCGAGTGACCGACGAGCGCGGTCACCGCGACCATCGCGAGCAGCGTGACGGCGAAGTAGTCCGTCGCCTGGAAGTGACTCGCCAGACTGCCGATCGGCTTGGCCACGAACGTCAGCAGCACGGTCGAGATCGTGCCGGCCACGAACGACCCGATCGCCGCCGTCGCCAGCGCAGCCCGGGCACGACCCTTCAAGGCCATCTTGTGGCCCTCGATCGCGGTCGCGACCGAGGCTGACTCGCCCGGGGTGTTGATCAGGATCGAGGTCGTCGAACCGCCGTACATGGCGCCGTAGTAGATCCCGGCGAACATGATGAACGCGCCGATCGGGTCGGAGAAGTTGAAGGTGATCGGCAGCAGCAGCGCGATCGTCAGCGCCGGGCCGATCCCGGGGAGGATGCCGACGAGCATGCCGAGGGTGACGCCGAGGACGGCCCACAGCAGGTTCATCGGGTCGAGGACGGTACCGAATCCGTTCAGCAGGTCGCCGCCGACACTCAGGGTGATCACAGGCCCAGCACCCCTTCCGGCAGCGAGATGTCGAGGAAGCGGGTGAAAGCGACGTACACAATGATCGCGAGCACGAGCGCGACCACGATGTCCCTGATGAGTTGCCGGCTACCGAGAACACGAGCCGCGGCGAAGAACAGCAGCGCGGTCGCGATCAGATAACCCAGCGGTACGACGAGGAGCGCGTACAGCACGAGTAGCGCGGACAGGGTGACTGGCTCGAACCAGGCCCGGTCGCCCTCGGCCTTGGCCGTCTTCGGGGACCGCAGGCCCTCGATCAGGTAGCCGATCGAGAAGAGCAGCCAGGCCGTTGTCACGAGCAACGGAAAGAACCGCGGTCCGGCCGGGTCGAAACCCTTGGGGCTGCGGATGTCGAAGACGCCCACCAGGAACGTCGCGCTCAGGACGATCAGCACGATCGCCGCGATGATCCGGACCAGCCTGGACGCCTCGACCTCGACGTCTGCTGCTCTCACCCCAGGCGTTGCTGCTTCTTCGGACGCGCTCATACGATCCCCAGCTCCTTCAGGAGAGCCTGCACCCGGGTGGTCTCGTCGGCGATGAACCTGCTCGCGTCGTCACCGGTCTTGAAGAACTCGGTCCAGCCCTGCTTCTTCCGGATCTCGGCCCACTCCGGCGAGGTGTTCACCTTCGTCACGAACTCGACCAGCCGCTTCCGGTCGGCGTCCGGGATGTCAGGCGGTGCCACGATCGCCCGCCAGTTCTGGACCTCGGCGTCGTACCCCTCGGACTTCATCGTCGGCAACTGCTTGCCGGCGACGGTGACCGGCTCGGTGCCGGTGGTCGCGAGCACCCGCATCTTGCCGGCGGTGATCTGCTCCTCGAACTCGCTCACGCCGGAGATGCCGACCGTGACGTCACCGGACAGGATCGCGGCGGTCGCCTCGCCACCACCGGAATAGCTGATGTACTTCACCTTCGACGGATCCAGCCCGGCGGCCTTCACCAGCGTGCCCGCCGTGATGTGGTCGGTGCCGCCGATCGTGCCGCCGCCCCAGCTGACCTTGGCCGGGTCGGACTTGTAGAGCTCGACCAGGTCCTTGAGGGTCTTCAGCGGAGAGTCGGCCTTGACCACGATCACCTCCTGCTCGGCGGTGATCGTCGCGATCGGGGTCGTGTCCGAGACCTTGATCTGGGACTGGTTCAGAGTCAGCGCGCCGACCATCACCAGCCCGGTGATCATCAGCGTGTGCGGGTCCTTGCGGTTCTTGGTGACCAGCTTGGAGATCCCGACCGCGCCACCGGCACCGGTCACGTTCACGACCGAGACGGACCGGTCGGGCAGCAGCTTGTCCTCCTGGATCACGTGCTGGAACTGCCGCGCGGTCAGGTCCCAGCCGCCACCAGGGGCAGCGGGCACCATGATCTCGACATTGCGGCTGGGGAAGTCACCGGCGACGCTGCCGCCTTCGAGTGTCTTCGCCAGCGCCGAACAGCCGCTGAGCAGCAGGCTGAGCGCCAGGCCCGCGGCGACCAGGGCCGTCCTGGGCGGTGCCGTTCTGGCCATGGGATTCCTCCGGGGGCGTCGGGTCCGATGATGCGAAAACGTAGCAGCATTCCACCAGGGGGTACAGAGATTCCGTTCTGCGGTACGGCGGTCTATCGTCGAAGGGACGCTCTTGCTTGGTTGCTTGGAGAGGGGAACCTGATGGCCGACGGTGACGGGGTCCGCAGTGTGCACCGTGCGCTGGATCTACTGGAACGCTTCGATGACGAGCACCCTAGCTGGACGCTCGCCGCGCTCACCACCGCGAGTGGGTTGCCGAAGACAACAGTTCTCCGACTCGTGACCACGCTCGAGCAACGCGGTCTGGTGGCAGCGATCGGCCCCGGCAAGTACGCGATCGGTCCCGGCTTCCTGCGCTGGTCGCGACTGAGCAGCGCGACGATGGAGATCCCGCCGGCCGTCCGCGCTGCGATGGGCCGGCTGGCGACGGAGACAGGGGAGACGGCCAACCTCTACATCCGCGTCGGTCGCACCCGGGTCTGCCTCGCGCAAGCCCAAGGCACGTTGAGCATCCGGCACGCGATCGCCGTCGGCTCGTCGATGCCGTTGTGGAGCGGTGCCGCATCGAAGGTCCTGCTCACCGATCCGCCGGTGCTCTCGGTCGATCCGTCGGTCATCGAAGAGATCGCCCTCGAAGCACCCCGCCCACCCGGCTTCGCCAAACGCCTCCGCGCGGCGGCGACCGATGCCGATGCGCGGGGGTTCGCCATCAGCCACGGCGAACGTGAACTAGGCGCCTCCGGCGTCGCTGCTCCCATCCGCCGCCCTGACGGGCGCGTAGTCGCCGCCATTGCGATCGGCGGCCCCACCACCCGCTTCAGCGACGACCGCCTCCCTACCTACATCAACGCCGTACGCCGCTGTGCCGCCACCATCAACACCACCAACTGGAGCGGCTTCAGTGCAACCTGACCCGGTGCAACCTGATGCAGTGCAACCTGACCCAGTGCAATCTGACGCAGTGCAACCTGAGGCAGGCGCCAGGGGAGCGGGCGCGGATCTGCTGGCTGGGGTGCGGGTGCTGGACCTGACCAATGTGCTGGCCGGGCCGTTCGCGGGGTATCAGCTCGCATTGATGGGTGCCGAGGTGATCAAGGTCGAGGTCCCGGGAACGGGCGATCTCGCCCGCAACCTCGGCGGAGATCCGGAGCTCTCACGTGCCGGCCTCGGAATCTCGTTCCTCGCTCAGAACGCCGGGAAACGCTCGCTGACCCTGGATCTCAAGAACGCTGACGCTCGAGAAATCTTCGAGCGGCTCGTTCGCGAGAGCGACGTTCTCCTGGAGAACTTCCGTCCGGGCGTTCTCGCGCGTCTCGGTTTCCCGGCCGAGACCCTGCGTCAGCTGAACCCGGGTCTCGTGTACTGCGCGGTCTCCGGCTTCGGGCAGACCGGCCCGATGCGCGCGCGCCCGGCGTACGACCAGATCATCCAGGGTCTCTCCGGGATCATGAGCGTCACCGGAACACCAGAGAGCGCTCCAACGAGAACTGGTTTCCCGATCGCCGACACCCTCGGCGGGTACGCCGCCGCGTTCGCGATCTCGGCCGCTCTCGTGAAACGCTCTCGCACCGGGATCGGCAGTTTCCTGGACGTCTCGATGCTGGAGACCGCGGTCGCCGCGATGGGCTGGGTCGTCTCCGACTACCTGATCGGCGGCCGGGTTCCCCAGGCCATGGGCAACGAGAACGCGACCTCAGCCCCGTCCGGCACCTTCCGTACCGCCGACGGCGCGCTGAACATCGCCGCCAACAAGCAGGAGCAGTACGTCGAACTCTGCCGCGTCCTCGACCGCCCCGACCTGATCGCCGACCAACGCTTCGCCACCCGCGAGTCCCGCAAGGCCCACCGCGCCGAACTCAAAGCCGAGCTGGAGAAAACCCTCGAACGGGCCTCAGCCGCCCACTGGGACGACCTGCTCGCCAACACCGGCGTACCGGTCGCTCCCGTGCTCACCGTCGAGGAAGCGCTCTCTCTGGACCAGCTCTCCGAGCGAGAACTCTTCCACGAGGTCCCCATGCCCGACGGCAGAGAGCGCTCTCTCCGGGTCCTCGGCAGCAGCGTCCATGTCGACGGCCAAGCCGTAGGCCCGACTACCCGCCCACCCCGCCTGGGCGAGCACACCGCCGAAATCCTCGCCGAACTCGGCTACACCACCACCGAAATCGAAGCCCTGGCAACAAAGGGAGCAACATGACCGGTACGACGGATGCCGCGGACTGGTGGGCTACCGGGATCTCGGACATCGGGCCGGGCAGTATCCGGTTCCACGGTTACGCGATCGAGGAACTGATCCCCGCGGTTTCCTTTCCGCAGATGATCTGGCTGATGGTCCGCGGCGACCTCCCGTCTCCAGGCCAAGCTCGCCTGCTGGAGCAAACGCTCGTCGCCGCCGTCGACCACGGCCCTCAAGCTCCCTCGATCGCCGCCGCCCGGATGGCCGCCTCCTGCGGTCTGCCGCTCAACAACGCGATCGCCACCGGCGTCAACCTCCTCGGCGACATCCACGGCGGCGCCGGCCAGCAATGCCTGGAACTCCTCTACAACCTCGCCGCCTCCGACCAGGACCCCGACTCCGCCGTCCGAGACCTCGTCGCGTCGTACAAATCCCGCAAGGCGTACCTCCCCGGCTTCGGCCACCGCTTCCACCCCCGCGATCCACGCCGCGACCCCCTCATCACGGCGGCCGAGGAAGCCGTTGCCGAAGGCACCATCTCCGGCAAGTACCTGCAGAGCGCCCTCGCCCTGGAGGCAGCGCTCGCCCCCATCCCCATGAACGTCGACGGCGCCACCGCCACCATCTACGCCGAACTAGGCTTCGACCCCCCACTGGCCCGCGGCCTCTTCGTCCTCTCCCGCTCAGTAGGCCTCCTCGCCCACGCCCACGAACAGTCGAAAGAC
>NZ_SMKA01000384.1 GCF_004348455.1 Kribbella albertanoniae | reverse complement strand
GGTGGAGAGGGAGGTGTTGTCGGATTGGGGGTGGCCGAGGGTTCGGTGGTAGTCGGGCCAGGTGCGGATCCGGGTGGGGATGTTGCCTATGGCATCTACTTGGGTGACGGGGTGGTGGTCGGTGAGTTGCCAGAGGTCGTCGTCGGAGCGGAGCTGGCGGAGGCTGCCGAAGAGTTCGCGGGCGCACCAGACCGGGTAGCCGGGGCCGTCGTCGTAGTGGCTGATGCCGAGTGGGGTGGAGGGGCCGGCGACTTCGGCGACCAGGGACCAGACGGCGGCCGAGGTGATGCCGGGCTGGTCGCCGAGGAGGACGACGATGCCGTCGGTACGGCGGTCGACCGCGTCCAGGGCGGGGACGATCGACGAACTGCCGGTGTCGGCGTGCGGGGATTCGACCACCCGGACGCCGTCGAAGTCGACCCGGTCGTGGATCTGCTCGGACGCGGTACCGAGGGTGACGATCAGCTGGTCGAAGCCGCACTCGCGGGCGGTTTCGAGGGTGGATCCGAGCAGGGTCTCGCCGTTGTATGCGAGGGACTGCCACGGTACGCCGAGGTGCGGGGAACTCTCGGCAGCCAGCAGCAACCCCGTGACGAACATCGGCGGATCAACTTCGCAACCGTGGAACGGCGGACACGACGGAACTCCTCATCGCTGTCCCCGAGTGGCTAGCCGAAGCCTCGATCGAACCCCGGTCCCGGTAACCCTGTCAACGAGTGTCCGGAAACTGGTCAGTACAGGATCACCGCAGCGACGAAGCAAACGTTTCGAGGGCGGGGTAGCCGGCGTTCCCGGTGACGATCGTGGTGACGCCGGAACCGACCAGCACCAAGGCGTGCTCGTCCTTGCGATCCAGCAGCACCTTGCGTTGCCAGGTGACTCCGCCGACCGTCGCCGTACCGTCGTCGGCGGTCCGGCCGAGCTCTTCGGCCTGGTACTTCCCGCCGGCGACGTTGGACTGCTCGAGCCCCACGTACTTCCTCGCGTCCGTCACCACACCGAGGTGCCACGTCATCGGCGCCTGCTCCGGTGCGCGGAACTCGACACTGGTCGCCTGCCAACCACCAGGCATCGGCTCCGGACCGCGGATCCAGGGTGCGGCCTTCCGGGCATCTTCCAGCTGAGCGCTGTACTCGATCGCGCGGACCTTCTCCTCCTTCGGCCGCCAGGTGACGATCATCAGGAACGCGACCACGACGAAGCAGGCCAGCAACGCCCAGAACATGTTGGGCAGTGTCCGTGCCTTCGCGCGGTCCTTCGCGTTCTGCTTGCGGTATGCGATTGCCTCCGCGCGCGCCCGGGCCTTCTCCCGCGCCTCCGCCTCACCCTGACCAGTCGAACTCATGACACGAGTGTCGCATCCTGGCTGAGGGCGTCTGGGGGCTCCCCGCCGTAGCGAGCATGTGCTCGGTGCGGTAGCTCGGTGCGCTGGGGCGAAGGCCTCGATGTTTTTCCATCGTGGCCTTTGCACCAGTGCGGCGAGGTGCCGTGCCGAGTGCAGCGCAGTAGGCGGGGTGCTCCCAGACGCCCTCTAAGAGGTCCGATCACCCAGTTGGCTAACATCCCTGGCATGAGTGACCCGACGACTCCGCCTGCCCATCTTGAGGTCGAGGCCGATGCGCCTGACCGCAACCTCGCGCTCGAGCTGGTCCGGGTCACCGAAGCGGCGGCGATGGCGGCCGGTCGCTGGGTCGGCCGGGGTGACAAGAACGGCGCCGACGGTGCGGCGGTGAACGCGATGCGCACCCTGATCGGCACGGTCGGGATGAACGGCACTGTGGTGATCGGCGAGGGCGAGAAGGACAACGCCCCGATGCTCTACAACGGCGAGCGCGTCGGCGCCGGTGACGGTCCCGAGTGTGATGTCGCGGTCGACCCGGTCGACGGTACGACGCTCGTCGCGAAGGGCATGAACAACGGCATAGCGGTGATGGCGGTGTCGGCCCGCAACTCGATGTACGACCCGTCCGCGGTGTTCTACATGGAGAAGCTGGTCGTCGGCCCGGAAGCGGCCGAGGTGGTCGACATTCGGCTCCCGGTCGCGGAGAACATCCGCCGGGTCGCGAAGGCGAAGGGGTCCACGGTCGACGACGTCACCGTCGTACTGCTGGATCGGCCGCGGCACGAAGAGCTGGCCACGCAGATCCGGGCGACCGGTGCGCGGATCAAGTTCATCAGCGACGGTGACGTGGCCGGTGCGCTCGAGGCGGCGCGGCCGGACACCGGTCTGGACATGCTGCTCGGCATCGGCGGTACGCCGGAGGGCATCATCGCGGCCTGCGCCATGAAGTGTCTGGGCGGCAAGATCCAGGGCCGGCTCTGGCCCACCGACGACGAGGAGCGGCAGAAGGCGATCGACGCCGGCCACGACCTCGATCGCGTCCTCGACACCGACGACCTGGTCAGCGGTGACGACTGTTTCTTCGTCGCCACCGGTATCACCGACGGTGAGCTGCTGCGCGGCGTCCGTTACGGCCGCTCGACCGCACGCACCCACTCCCTGGTGATGCGTTCGCGCAGCGGCACGATCCGCAGCATCGAGAGCGTCCACCAGCTCGCCAAGCTCCGCGCCTACTCAGCCATCGATTTCGAGCACGCCCGATGAGTGCACCAACCCTCGTGATAGGCGAGGCGCTGGTGGACATCGTCAGCACAGGCACAAAGACCACGCGGAACGGGAACGGGAAGCCGAAGACGACGCCCGGCGGATCCCCGGCGAATGTGGCGGTCGGTCTGGCCAGGCTCGGCGTACCGACTGAGCTGGTGACGAGGTTCGGGACCGACCCGTACGGCGATCAGCTCGGAGCGCACCTGTTCGGGAACGGCGTGCAGTTGTCGCCTGGTTCGGTGGAGCCCGGGTTCCGGACCAGTACGGCGACCGCGACGCTCGACGCGGCCGGGGTTGCGTCGTACCAGTTCGACATCACGTGGGAGCCGCCGGCATTGTCGCTGTCGCGGGGTTGTCCCGCGGTGCACACCGGGTCGATCGCGACTGTGCTTGAGCCGGGCGCCACAGCGATCCGCGACTTCCTGAAGACGCTCGTGGATCAGCCGGTCACGGTGACCCTCGACCCGAACGCACGTCCGACGATCACTCCGGATCCGGTTTCCACGTGGGCCGCCGTACGGGAGTTGGCTGCACTGTCGGACCTGGTGAAGTTGAGCGATGAGGATTGCGAGTTCCTGCAGCCCGGGCAGTCGCCTGAGTCGATCGCGGTCGAGCTGCTGAGCGCGCCGCGGACCCAGTGCGTCGTGATCACGCGCGGCGGTGAGGGTGCGCTCGGGATCAGCCGCGAAGGCCGGATCGACGTGACCGCTCCGAAGATCGACGTCGTCGACACGGTTGGGGCGGGCGACTCGTTCATGGCGGCCCTCATCGCCGGTCTGAACGGCCAGGACCTGCTCGGCGCGACTCGCCTTGCCGGGTTGACCTCGCAAAGCCTTCAGACCGTAGTCGACTACGCCGTCAAAGCGGCCGCGATCACCTGCACCCGGCACGGCGCGGACCCGCCGACCGCTGCCGAGCACGCGGCGACCTGGGGAGCCTGATGCCCGCAGATGTCTGGAACACCCAGCTGGACGAGGACGGCCGTGTGGTGTTCCCGCCGCGCCGCGGCCGCCTCTACCTTCGGCTGACCGCGTTCGGCCTGCTGATGCTCGCGTCCGCGGCGACGAACCTGGATCACCTGCGCACCGACGGCATCTCCGGAACCCTCGGCGTACTGCGCCTAACGGCCCTGGCCGCGTTCGTATACGGAACCGGCCTGACGCTCTACCAGCTGATCGCCAACCGCCCGGTCGTCACGATCGACGCGGACGGCGTCGCCCGCGGCCGGCGCCTGGCGTGGTCGGGGATCGCGAAGATCGACGAACCCACCGGCTTCACCGGTGCGCGGACGATCCAGGTGCACCCGGTCGACCGCCGTACCCGCCCTTTGCGCATCTCGCTCGACAACGTCGAGGAGCTGGACGCGTTCGCGCACTGGCTGCGTTCGGTGAAGACCCGCTACACGAGCTAGGCCACGGTGCTGCGGACGGCGGTGAGATGTTCGCGGCAGCGGGCGGCCGCAAGCTCGGGATCGCGATCCCGTACGGCGTCCGCGATCGCAACGTGAGCGGCTTGATCGTGGCGGTGCCGATGCTGGTCGTCCAGCTTCAGCATGTCGAGCATCGTGTTTCGGATCCGTGGCACGAACGCGTCGAACAGCTCGG
This sequence comes from Kribbella albertanoniae, assembly GCF_004348455.1. GTDB lineage: Bacteria > Actinomycetota > Actinomycetes > Propionibacteriales > Kribbellaceae > Kribbella > Kribbella albertanoniae. Next base: position 2,453 of record NZ_SMKA01000384.1, on the reverse strand, counting down.
CCAGCACGGTGTTGTGGGCCGCGGTGACCAACGCGCGATGGAAGGCGAGATCGGCCTCGACATACCAGTCGTCGGGTGACTTCTCGGACGCGTCGAGCCGGTCCTTCAGGGTGTAGCGGAAGCTCTTCAGATCGGCCGGAGTACGGCGTGATGCGGCGAGCCGGGCGGCCTCGGTCTCGATCGCGATCCGCCCTTCCAGTACGTCGGTGATGTCGGCCCGGCGGAGCACCTGGTCCCAATCCTCCGCGGCCTGGTGGCCGATCACGAACACGCCCGCACCCTGCCGGCTCTCCAGCACCCGGCGGCCGGCCAGCTCGCGGACCGCCTCCCGGATCGTCGACCGGCCGACGCCGAGTTGGGCGGCCAGCGTCGTCTCCCCCGGCAACTTCGCGCCGAGCGCCCATTCACCGCTGCCGATCCGGCGCAGCAGCTCCTCGGCGGCCTGCTCGGCGAGTGGGTGACGGCGAATCATGCCGCTCAGTCTAGGGGCCACAACGTCACAGCGGGCACTTATCAGGTTATCAGCTTGTCTGAGGAGTTGAATCGGGTTAGCGTGACTCGGGTGATGCACTGGAACCGTCAGCTGCCCTCCCCGATGCCGAGCCACCGCTACCAAGACATCTACGCCAAGATCCCGGTCCTGACCCCCGACCGCACCTGGCCGGACCGGCGGATCACCGCCGCCCCGTTGTGGGTCCCGGTCGACCTCCGGGACGGTAACCAGGCCCTCGCCGAACCGATGGACCCCGAACGGAAACGCCGCTTCTTCGAGCTGATGGTTGCCATCGGCTACAAAGAGATCGAGGTCGGCTACCCGTCCGCCTCGCAGACCGACTTCGACTTCGTCCGGTTGCTCGCAACAACGGATTTGGTCCCGCCCGACGTCACGATCGTGGTGTTCACACCGGCCCGGCCGGACCTGATCGAGCGCACGATCGAGTCCATCCAGGGGATCCGCGGCCAGGTCGTCGTCCACATGTATGCGGCGACTGCGCCCACCTGGCGGGACGTCGTACTGCGTCGATCCCGGGACGAGCTGGCTGCGATGATCCAGGCGGGTGCTGAGCAGGTACTGCGATTGGGTGGGGAGTCGGTGCGGTTCCAGTTCTCGCCCGAGGTGTTCAATCTGACCGAGCCGGATTTCATTCTCGAGCTCGCCGACCAGGTCACCAAGGTCTGGGACGCGAGCCCGGAGCGGCCGGTGATCCTCAACCTGCCGGCCACCGTCGAGGCCGCGACCCCGAACGTGTACGCCGACCAGATCGAGTACATGCATCAGAACCTGCCCCGGCGTGACGGGGTGATCCTGTCCGTCCACCCGCACAACGACCGCGGGACCGGGATCGCGTGCGCGGAGCTCGCCGTACTGGCCGGGGCGCAGCGCGTCGAGGGGTGCATCTTCGGCAACGGCGAGCGCACCGGGAACGTCGATATCGCGACGCTGGCGTTGAACCTGCATGCGCAGGGCGTCGACCCGATGATCGACTTTTCCGACATCGACGGGATCCGGGAGATCGTCGAGTACTGCACCCGGATGCCGATCCACCCGCGGCATCCGTACGTCGGTGAGCTCGTCTACACGGCGTTCTCCGGCACCCATCAGGACGCGATCCGGAAGGGGTTCGCCATCCAGGGCGACGGGCTGTGGGAGGTGCCGTATCTGCCGATCGACCCGGCCGATGTGGGCCGCGGGTACGAGGCCGTGGTGCGGGTGAACAGCCAGTCGGGCAAGGGTGGGATCGCCCACGTCCTGGAGACCTCGTACGGCGTGCGCCTGTCGGCCGAGCAGCAGGTCGCCTTCGCACGCCACGTACAACGACGTACAGACGAGACCGGTCGCGAGGCAACCGCGCCGGAGCTGAAAGCGTTGTACGAGGAGGTCTACGGATGCTCGAACTGAAAGCCCCTGCTATTCACTGGACCGCCACCGCCCAACGCCCCAACCCATCCCACTGAGCAGACCGAGCCCGGCGCAGACCAGCGCACCGATCCGCAGGTAGCGGTAGTCCTCCTGCCGCTCTTCGATCGCCCAAACGCTGCGCCCCTCGGCCGGATTCGGTCCGGAATACTCCACCGGTACGACGTCGCCCAGTTGCAGGAAGTGGTCGCCGGGATGCCGCCTCGTCTCGATCACGTGGTCAGCACCACTGACGACGTACCGGACGACCACCGAACCTGAACCTCGGTCGAACCAGCCCGGTTCGCGGATCTCGACGACTCTGCCGTCGGCGACCGCTACCGGGCTGGGGAGCGGACGGGTTCGGTACCAGAAGTAGGTGCTGCCGACTCCGGCGAAGAGCACCATCAAGGCGAAGAACGCGACCAAGCTGCCCGGAACCATCGGCCTGCGGACGGACGGCCGGCTCGGGATGCGGCGCATTGACCTATTCTGCCCGTCGCTGTCCCCTTCCTGCATTACAGTTGCGCTTCCTGGGGAGGGGTGGGGGTATGGG
>NZ_SMKA01000383.1 GCF_004348455.1 Kribbella albertanoniae | reverse complement strand
GGGGGGAAGGTGTTTGAAGTTGTTCCGTAGTGTGGAAGGCGGATTGTCGTGACCGGGTGGGCGGGGGAGGATCGTTGCTGTGAACGATCAAAAGCTGCGTGTCGGAGTGGTCGGGCTGGGGTTTGCAGGGCGCACCGCACTGGAGGCGTTCTCCGAGCTGCCGGATGTTGAGGTGGTCGCGCTGGCTGGGCTGGAGAAGGATCTGCTGACCAGTCTGGGCGAGAAACACGGCGTACCGCATCTGTACGAGAAGTGGGAGGACCTGCTCGAGGCGCAAGGCCTGGAGGCGGTCAGCATCGGTACGCCGACGCAACTGCACGCCCCGATTGCGCTGGCCGCGCTGGAGAAGGGCCTGCACGTGCTGTCGGAGAAGCCGCTGGCCAGGACCGTGGCTGAGGGCACTGCGATGGTCGAGGCCTCGAAGAAGGCCGGCCGGGTGCTCAAGGTCGTCTTCAACCACCGTGAGCGCGGTGACGTCATCGCGCTGAAGCACCAGATCGACGAGGGCCAGCTCGGCCGCATCTACTACGCCAAGGCGCACTGGATGCGTCGCAATGGCATCCCCGGCATGGGTGGCTGGTTCACCAACCGGGAGCTGTCCGGTGGCGGCCCGTTGATCGACCTGGGTGTCCACATCCTCGATATGGCGCTGCATCTGCTCGGTGAGCCGCAGGTGACCACGGTGTCGGCGAATACGTTCGCCGAGCTGGGCCCGCGCGGCCGGGGGAGTGCGCACAGTGCGCAGCGGCCGACCGTCGACACGCTCGGTTCGAAGTTCGAGGTCGAGGACCTGGCGACGGCGTACCTGCGTCTCGAAGGTGGTGGCGCGCTGCAGTTGGAGACAAGCTGGGCGACCTACCGGGCGCCGGGCGACAACTTCGGGATCGAGCTGTTCGGTACCGAGGGCGGCGCGAAGATCGACGTCCAGAACTACACGAACGACGACACGCTGCGGATCTACACCGATGTCGCCGGTATCCCGGCCGAGGTGCGTCCCGCGACCGGTCCGGGGCTCGGGCACCGCGCTGTCGTGCGGGAGTTCGTCCGGATCGTCCAGAGCGGCGACTGGGAAGGTCAGAACGGCTCGGAGGCGCTCCTCCGGACCGAGGTCATCGACGCCTGCTACGCCTCGGCGAAGGCAGGACGAGAGGTAGTGCTGCATGACTGATCCCATTCGCGTCACCGTCTGGGGCGAGAACGTCCACGAGGACCGTGACGAGACCGTCCGCAAGATCTACCCGGACACCATGCACGAGACGATCGCGTCGGCGCTGCGGGCCAAGCTCGGCCAGGACGTTGTGGTCCGTACGGCGTGGCTCCAGCAGGACGAGCACGGTCTGACCGAGGAGGTGCTGGCGGAGACCGACGTACTCACCTGGTGGGGGCACGCAGCGCATGACCAGGTCGACGACGCGGTCGTCGAGCGGGTGCAGAAGCACGTGCTGTCCGGGATGGGCCTGATCGCGCTGCACTCGGCGCACTTCAGCAAGATCTTCATCAAGCTGATGGGGACCACCTGCTCGCTGGACTGGCGCGCCGAGAACGACCGTGAGCTGATCTGGACGGTCGCCCCCGGGCACCCGATCGCGCGCGGGATCCCGCATCCGCTGGTGATCGAGCGCGAGGAGATGTACGGCGAGCTGTTCGACATCCCGCAGCCGGACGAACTGGTCTTCATCAGCTCGTTCACCGGTGGCGAGGTGTTCCGTTCCGGCTGCACCTACCGTCGGGGCCAGGGCCGGGTGTTCTACTTCCGGCCGGGTGATCAGGAGTTCCCCACGTACCACCACTCCGACGTGCAGCAGGTGATCGCGAACGCGGTCGGCTGGGCGGCTCCCGTCGTACCCAGGCAGCTGCCTGAAGTGCATCACCGGGGCGCCACCGAGTGGTTCGACAAGGGCTGAAATACAGCTTTTACACTGGGCCGGATAAGGTCCACGCATGGTTGACGTTGCGGCGATCTTCAAGGCGTACGACGTTCGCGGAGTCGTCCCGGACCAGTTGGACGAGTCGGTGGCCCGGGCGACCGGTGCGGCCTTCGTCGAGGTCCTGGACGTGCTCGCGGGTCCCGGGGCGGTCGTGGTCGGGTACGACATGCGCCCGTCCAGCCCGGCGCTCGCCGCCGCCTTCGCCGAGGGTGTGGCGAGCACCGGCGCCGACGTGATCATGATCGGTCTCGCCTCGACCGACCAGCTGTACTTCGCCTCCGGCCGGCTGAACCTGCCGGGCGCGATGTTCACCGCGAGCCACAACCCGGCGCAGTACAACGGCATCAAGATGTGCCGCGCCGGCGCCGCGCCGGTCGGTGCGGACTCCGGGCTGCGGGACATCGCCGACCTGGTCGAGAAGGCTCTGGTCGACGGGCCGGTGGCGACCTCCGTACCGGGCAAGATCCGCGAGAAGGACCTGCTGACCGCGTACGCCGATCATCTGCACGACCTGGTCGACCTGACCAAGATCCGGCCGCTCAAGGTGATCGTCGACGCCGGCAACGGGATGGGCGGGCACACCGTGCCGGCCGTCTTCTCGACCGGCCCGGTCGAGATCGTGCCGATGTACTTCGAGCTGGACGGCAGCTTCCCGAACCACGAGGCGAACCCGCTCGACCCGAAGAACCTGGTCGACCTGCAGGCGAAGGTCCGCGAGATCGGCGCCGATCTCGGGCTGGCCTTCGACGGCGACGCCGACCGCTGCTTCGTGATCGACGAGAAGGGTGACCCGATCTCGCCGAGCGCGATCACGGGTGCGGTCGCGGTCCGGGAGCTGGCCAAGCACCCCGGCGCGACGATCCTGTACAACCTGATCACCTCCAAGGCGGTGCCGGAGCTCGTCACCGAGCACGGTGGCGTGCCGGTGCGGACGCGGGTCGGGCACTCCAACATCAAGCAGAAGATGGCCGAGACCGATGCGGTCTTCGGTGGCGAGCACTCGGCGCACTACTACTTCCGGGACTTCTGGCGGGCCGACACCGGCATGCTGGCCGCACTGCACGTGCTGGCCGCGCTGGGTGAGCAGGACAAGCCGGCCAGCGAGCTGTTCGCCGTCTACGAGCGCTATGTCTCGTCCGGCGAGCTGAACAACAAGATCGACGACGCGGCGGCCACGGTCGCGGCGATCGAGGACACGTACGGCGGCCGCGATGACATCGCCGTCGACCACCTGGACGGCCTCACCGTGTCCGCGTCACAGTGGTGGTTCAACGTGCGCACGTCGAACACCGAGCCGTTGCTGCGGCTGAACGTCGAAGCGGCGGACCGCGCCACCATGGAGCGGGTCCGCGATGAAGTGCTGGCGCTGATCACCGGCACGCCTGCGAATGGGGAAAACTAATGGCAGTCAACCTGGACCCGGACCTGCTGAGCATCCTGGTCTGCCCGAAGTGCCGCTCGGAGTTCCGGGTGGACGACGAGGCGAACGAACTGGTCTGCACCAACGCTGGCTGTGCGCTGGCGTACCCGGTGCGCGATGACATCCCGGTGCTGCTGATCGACGAGGCCCGGGACACCCGCACCGAGGAGACCGCGGACCAGGCATGAGTGCCTTTGATGACTCGCGGCTGGACGACCCAGCTGCCCTGAAGGCAGCCGATCACTTGCTGCGGCGCCTGGCCATGGCCGGTGCGCGCGTGCGGGCCGAGCTGGAGGCGGCGGACGACGTACTGTCCTCGCTGACTTCCGACGGCTTCCGGCCGCGCGCCATTGTGGCGGCCGGTCGGGACGCTCGGCTGGTCCGCGCTGTTCTGGAGCCGGTCTGCCCGGTGCCGTTCGTTGCGTGGCCTGGTCCGGGTCTGCCTGGGTGGGCCGGTCCGCTGGACCTGGTGATCGTGCTGGGTGGACAGTCCGAGGACAACGACGCGCTGTCGGCCGCTGGCGAGGCTGCGCGTCGCGGTTGCGGTCTGATGGTTGCTGCGCCCGAGGACTCGCCTGTGGCGATCGCATCGGCCGGTCTGCGACACGCGATCCGGATGCCGTCGCAGTCCGATGACCAGCTCGCCGGAGCGGTCGCCGTACTGCAGGGGCTGCACCAGATGGAGCTCGGGCCGGTTGTGGACGCCAAGTCCGTGGCGGCGATGCTCGACGACGTGGCGATCAGTTGCTCGCCCAACAACGACGTGTCGTCCAACCCGGGCAAGGAGTTCGCGCTCGTGCTGGCCGATTCGCTGCCGCTGGTGTGGGGCGGCTCGGTGCTGGCTGCCCGTGCTGCGCGCCGGGTTGTCGAGGCGCTGCGGCTGGCCAGTGGCCGACCGGCGCTGGCCGCTGATGCCGGTCACCTGTTGCCGGTGCTCAACCAGCCGCCGCGGGACCTGTTCGCCGACCCGTTCGATCAGGGCGACGAGCTGCGGCCCGCACTGATCATTCTGGACGACGGTCTGGCCGATGATTCGGTCATCGAGACCCGCAACAAGCTGGCGCTCAAGGCCGAGCGGCACGAGGTGCGCGTGCACGTCGTGAAGCAGGCCGACGGGACGGACATCGCCCGGTACGCCGCTCTGACCCAGCAGGGCCGGTATGCCGCGGCGTACCTGGGTATTGGGCTGGGCCGCTACGGGACTCCGACCGACGACGCACCGGCCGAGCCAGGCATCCCGTCGGAGGACCCAGCGTGGTAGTCCGGCTCCAGAACACCATCCGCAACTACGCGTGGGGATCGCCGACCGCTCTGCCGCAGCTGCTCGGTGTGGAGCCGGACGGCCAGCCCCAAGCGGAGATGTGGATGGGCGCCCACGAGTCGGCGCCGTCCGTGCTGCCCTCAGGCGACTCCCTGTACGACGTGGTCGCGGCCGGCGCATCCTACGTACTGGGTGTGGAGACGGCTGAGCGGTTCGAGGGGCGGTTCCCGTTCCTGGCCAAACTGCTGGCGGCGGGGCAGCCGTTGTCGATCCAGGCGCACCCCTCGCGGGAGCAGGCGATCGACGGGTATGCGCGCGACGAGGCGGCCGGGATTCCGCGGGACGCCGGGGAGCGCAACTACAAGGACGCCTGGCCGAAGCCGGAGATCCTCATTGCGTTGGAGCCGTTCGACGCGCTGGTCGGGTTCCGGCCGCTGGCCGCGACGGTTGCGTTGCTCGAGGCGCTGGCGCCGGTGGGCTTCGACGGGCTGGCCTCGCAACTGCGGGACGGCAAGCTGCAGGAAGCCTTCACCGATTTCATGAGCAACGACCGGGACGCGATCCGGCCGCTGGTGTCCGCGCTGGGCGAGGCGTGCGTGCAGTACGCGGGTTCGGCGTACCGGCTTGAGATCGAGACGCTGTCCCGGTTGTGCGCGGACTTCCCCGACGACCCCGGCGTGCTGGCGGCTCTGCTGTTGAACCGGGTTCGGCTGGAGCGGTTCGAGGCCGTGTATCTGCCTGCTGGGAACGTGCATGCGTATCTGCACGGGCTCGGGTTCGAGGTGATGGCGAACTCGGACAACGTGCTGCGGGGTGGCCTGACGAGCAAGTACGTCGACGTACCGGAGCTGGTGTCGGTGGTCGACTTCGAGCCGCTGACCGACCCGGTGCTGACCGCGACCGACGGGGTCTACGCGACCGGGTGCGAGTACTTCGCCGTACAGCGGGTGGATCTTGAGGGTGGTGAACGAACGGTCACTGGGACCGGGCCGCGGATCGTCTGTTGTGTGGACGGAGCGGTCGAAGTCGGTGCCGGGGGCACCTATGACGGGGTGACGTTGTCCGCCGGGCAGTCCGCGTTCGCGGGTGGACCCGAGGGACCCTGTAACCTGCGTGGTTCCGGCACGGCATTCGTCGTGTCCACACCCTGATTTTGCGGAGGACCTGAACAACCATGGCTGGTGGCGGAAACAAGGCCGTGGTCGCGGCCCTGCTGGCGAACACCGGGATCGCGATCACCAAGTTCGCGGCGTGGGGGCTGACCCAGTCGGCCTCGATGCTGGCGGAGTCGATCCACTCGCTCGCCGATGCCGGCAACCAGGTGCTGCTGCTGGTCGGCAGCAAGCGCGCCAAGCGCGAGGCCAACGAGCTGCACCAGTTCGGTTTCGGCCGCGAGCGGTACGTCTACTCGTTCATCGTGGCGATCGTGCTGTTCAGCGTCGGTGGTCTGTTCGCGCTCTACGAGGGCTGGCACAAGATCCACGACCCGCACGGGATCGACAACTGGAAGTGGGTCCCGGTCGCGGTGCTGGTGGCCGCGATCATCATGGAGACGCTGTCGTTCCGGACCGCGATCGTCGAGGCGAACAAGGTCCGCGGACCTGTCGGCTGGGCCAAGTTCATCCGCAACGCCCGTTCGCCCGAGCTCCCGGTCATCCTGCTCGAGGACTTCGCCGCGCTCACCGGTCTGGTGTTCGCCCTGATCGGTGTCGTGCTGACCCTGGTCACCGGCAACGGCGTCTTCGACGGCCTCGGCTCGATGGCGATCGGCGTGCTGCTGGTGGTCGTCGCGATCTTCCTCGCGATCGAGATGAAGTCCCTGCTGCTCGGTGAGTCCGCGACCCGCGAGTCGCAGCAGAAGATCGTCGACGCGATCGAGAACACCGTCGGCGTCCAGCGCCTGATCCACATCAAGACCCTGCACCTCGGTCCCGAGGAGGTCCTGGTCGCCGCCAAACTCGCCGTCGACTCGGCCGCCGACAGCGCCACCATCGCCCAAACCATCGACGCCGCCGAGCTCGCGATCCGCGCCGCCGAACCGATGGCGGTCCACGTCTACCTCGAACCCGACATCTTCCACGAGGACTACACC
>NZ_SMKA01000382.1 GCF_004348455.1 Kribbella albertanoniae | reverse complement strand
GGGTACACCCATCCGCGGGTGGGTTGGCCAACCGGATTCTGGCTCACGAACCCACCATCTGCTGGGTTCACCCAGCGGATGGTGGGTTCTGCACTCTCATGCGGGTGCAGAACCCACAAGCTCGTGGGGGAACCCATGAGATGGGATCGGCAGACCGGACCGGACCGGACGGGGCGGGGCGGGGGTTATTCGGTTACGTAGGGTTCGCCGTCGGCCTTGGGGGCTCGGACTCGGCCTACTAGGCCGGCTACGGCGATGATGGTGGCCAGGTAGGGGGCCATCAGGAGGAGTTCGCCGGGGATGGGGGTCTGGATGATCTGGAGCTGGGACTGCAGCTGGGTGGCGAAGCCGAAGAAGAGGGCTGCGACCATCGCGCCGATCGGGTGCCAGCGGCCCATGATCAGCGCGGCCAGGGCGATGAACCCGTTGCCGGCAGTCATGTCCTTGGCGAACGAACCGGCGTACCCGACCGTGAAGAACGCACCACCGAGCCCGGCGAGAACCCCGGCCCACAGGACCGCGGAGTACCGGACGCGCTTGACCCTGATCCCGACCGTGTCGGCCGCCTTCGGGTGCTCGCCGACCGCGCGGACCCGCAGGCCCCACCGGGTCTGGAAGAGCACGAAGGTGACGACCGCGACCGCGATGTAGGTCAGGTAGACCAGCGCGGTCTGGTTGAACAGGATCGGCCCGATGAACGGGATGTCGCCCAGCCCGGGGATCTTCACCGCGGAGAGCACCTCGGGCGTGTTCAGGTTGGCCGCGTCCTCCTGCAGGAACTGGTCGAACAGGAAGCCGGTCACACCGGTCGCGAACACGACCAGCACGACGCCGAGCACGACCTGATTCACCAGGTACTTGATCGAGAACACGGCGAGCAGCAGAGCCATCAGTACGCCGGACGCCGCGGCCGCGATCAACGCCGCCACCGCGCTCCCCGTCGTACTGGCAACCACCGCTGCGGTGAACGCGCCGACCAGGAACTGGCCCTCGATCGCGATGTTGATGACACCTGCCCGCTCACACAGCACGCCGGCCAGCGCGCCGAGGATCAGCGGGGTGGCGAAGTTCAGCGTGCCCTGGAACTGGTTGGCCAGCGGGAAGACCTTGCCCGCGGCGGCCCAGCAGAGGAAGGCGCCGATGAAGCTGACGCCGAGAATGATCGCCAGCCAGCCGGAGTACTTCTGCGGAACGCGGCGCAGGATGTAGGCCACCGCCGCGACTACGCCGAGGGCGCCGAGCAGGATGGCGACCGGCTGCGCGGGCAGGCCGAGCAGGTTGTTCTGCAGGTCGCCGGAGACCAGCTGGAACGTCGCCTTGCCGCTCTTGGTGAAGAGCGCCAGCCCGAGCCCGATCAGCGCGAACACCAGCATCAGGCCGCCGACGCGCAGCCGGCGGACGCGCTCCGCCGGGGCCTCGATCGCCACCGGAGCGGGGACCCGCGCGGTGTCCTGAACCGTCACGTCGCTCATCCGTTCCAACCCTTCGCGAGGATGGCCCCGGATCCTGGATCCTTCGGCAGGAACCGGAAGACCGAGCGGACCAGCGCGGGAGCCGCGACGAACAGCACGATGGTTGCCTGCAGCACCGTTGTCAGCGTCAACGGCGTCTGCGTGATCAGCTGCATCTGCAGGCCACCCGCGTTCAGGGCGCCGAAGAGCAGACCGGCCAGTACGGTGCCAAGCGGCGTACCGCGGCCGAGCAGCGCGACCGTGATCGCGTCGAACCCGACTGATGCGGCGACGCCGTCGGTCAGCGGCAGGTCGGTTCCGAGCACCTGCTGCGTGCCGGCCAGACCAGCCAGCGCACCGGCGACGACCATCGCAATCACGTAGGCCCGGCCGACCGACATACCGGCTGTCTTCGAGGCATCCGCGTTCGCACCAACCGCGCGCAGCTCGAAGCCGACGGTGGACTTGTTGAGCAGCCACCAGACGAAGACCGCGGCGACCAGCGCCAGCAGGAAGCCGACGTGCAGGCGGGTGTCACCGAACTGCGGGTACTGCGCGTTGGCGTCGACGACCGGTGAGATCGGGTCGGCGCGGCCAGGGCGCTGGAACGTCGAGGTCGTCAGCAACCACTGCAGCAGGTAGATCGCGACGTAGTTCAGCATGATCGTGACGATCACCTCATGCGCACCGGTCCGCGCCTTCAGCAGACCAACCACACCGCCCCAGATCGCGCCGCCGATCAGGCCGGCCACGATCGCGACGATCAGGTGCAGGACCGGCGGCAGGTGCCACGCGAAGCCGACGTACCCGGCGAGGACCGCGCCCATGATCAGCTGCCCCTGGGCGCCGATGTTGAACAGGCCGGTCCGGAACGCCAGCGAGACCGCGAGGCCGCCGCAGATCAGCGGGGTCGCCTGGGTCAGCGACTCGCTGATCGGGGAGATCCCACCGATCGCGCCGACCGCGAGCGCCTTGTAGGCCTCGCCGACCGCCGAGAGCGCTGCGGAGATGGTGTCCATCGGCGCGGCGCCGAAGTACCCGACCGCGGTCTTCACGTCGTCGTCGCCGACGATGATCAGGATCGCCCCGACCAGCAGCGCGAGCACGATCGCGCTGACCGAGACGAGGCCCTGGACCGCCCACGACGGCAGCCCGGACCGCCGCCGTACGGTCGGTGCGGGCGCTTGTGCTGTGCTGCTCATCTAGATGGTTCCCAACGTGGTCGGGTTCTCGATCGCGACGTCGTGCGCCTCGGACTTGGAGGCGCCGGCCATCATCAGGCCGAGCTCGTCGCGTGGGGTGTCGGCCGGTACGACGCCGACCACCTTGCCGCGGTACATCACCGCGACCCGGTCGGCCAGCGCCGCGATCTCGTCCAGCTCGGTGGAGACGATCAGTACGGCGGTGCCCTGGTCGCGCTCATGCACGATCCGGGTGTGCAGGAACTCGATCGACCCGACGTCCACCCCGCGGGTCGGCTGCGAGGCGACCAGCAGCTTCAGCGGCCGGGACAGCTCGCGGGCGAGCACGACCTTCTGCTGGTTACCGCCGGACAGCGACGACACGGTCAGGTCGATGCCCTGGGTGCGGATGTCGAACTCCTCCACCCGGGCGTGCGCGTTCTTGTCGATCTCGTCGGTGTTCAGCGCCAGCCCGTTGCCGAACGGCGCGTTCCGGAACAGGTCGAGCACCAGGTTCTCGGCGACCGTGAACGAGCCGACGAAACCGTCGTGCCCGCGGTCCTCCGGGACATACCCGATGCCCGCGTCGAGGCGGTGCCGGGTCGACTTCGTGGTCAGCTCCTGGCCGTCCAGCGTGATGCTGCCGGCCGCGATCGGGGTGAGGCCGAGCAACGCCTCGGCGAGCTCGGTCTGACCGTTGCCCTGGACACCGGCCACCGCGAGGATCTCGCCGGCCCGGACCTCCAGGTCGATGTCGTCGACCGCGGTGAACCCGCGCTCGTCGATCACGGTCAGGCCCTGCACCTGCAGTACGACGTCCTTCGGCTGGGCCGGCTCCTTGTCGACGACCAGGTCGACCGCGCGGCCGACCATCAGCTCGGCGAGCTCTTCCTCGGTCGCGGACGGCTCGGCCTGGCCGACCACCTTGCCGCGGCGGATCACGGTGATCTTGTCCGCGATCGCCTTGACCTCTTTGAGTTTGTGGGTGATGAAGACGATCGAGGTGCCGTTCTCCTTGAGCTGACGCATCACCGCGATCAGCTCGTCGATCTCGGCCGGCGTGAGCACCGCGGTCGGCTCGTCAAGGATCAGCACGCTGGCGTCGTTCGTGAGCGCCTTGATGATCTCCACCCGCTGCTGGACCCCGACCGGGATGTCCTCGACCAGCGCCTCGGGGTTGACCTCGAAGCCGTACCGCTCGGACAGCTCGGTGACCAGCGCGTTCGCCTTCTTGCGGTCCAGCACGCCGCCGGGGTGGGTGTTCTCCCGGCCGAGCATGATGTTCTCCGCGACGGTGAAGACCGGAACCAGCATGAAGTGCTGGTGCACCATGCCGATGCCGTGCTTGATCGCGTCACTCGGCGAGGTGATGGTGACCTTCTCGCCGTCGATGACGATCTCGCCGGAGTCGGGCTGCAGCAGCCCGTAGAGCATGTTCATCAACGTGCTCTTGCCGGCGCCGTTCTCACCCAGCAGGCAGTGGATCTCCCCAGGCTCGATGACCAGGTCGATGTGATCGTTGGCGACCAGCGAGCCGAAGCTCTTGGTCAGGCCGGACAGCTCGAGATGCATGCGTGATGCCTTCCCTGAATCAGACCGAGAGCCAGGAAGGCTGACCTGTTCGGGTCTGCCCTCCTGGCTCACACCGTTCTACGCGGTGATCAGGACGCCTTCGGCTGCGCCTTGGACTCGATGGTGATCTTGCCGCCGATGATGTCGGTCTTGATCTGCTCCAGCTCGGTCTTCAGCTCGGCCGGAACCTTGCTGTCGAACTCGTGGAACGGAGCCAGGCCGGTGCCGCCGTTCTCCAGCGTGCCGATGAACTGCTTGTTGTCGAACTTGTTGTCGACGACGGAGACGATCGCGTCCTGGACGGCGACGTCCATTCCCTTCTTGACGCTGGTGAGCAGCACCGAGCAGTACTCCGCGGCGGACTCGCAGCCGTCGGTGTCGACCCAGATGGCGTTCACCTTGCCGTTGCTGGCCTTGGCCGCCTGCAGACCGCCAAGACCCGCCGGACCGGCGACCGGGAAGATGATGTCGGCGCCCTGGGTGATCAGGTTCTGGGCGTTGTTCTGGCCCTTGGCCTTGTCCTCGAAGTCACCGGTGAACAGGCCGTCCTGCTTGGCCTCGTCCCAGCCCAGCAGCGCGACGTTCTTCGACTTCTGCTTGTTGTAGTACTTCACGCCCTCGGCGAAACCGTCCATGAAGATGGTCACCGGCGGGATCTTGACGCCGCCGAAGGTGCCGACCTTGCCGGACTTGGACATCGCCGCGGCCAGGTAACCGGCCTGGAAGCTGGACTGCGCGGTGTTGAAGCCGAGCGGCTTGACGTTGGCGATCGGCTTGGCCGGGGCCGAGTCGACGATCGCGAACTTCACGTCCGGGTTCTTGCCGGCCGCCTCGTCGGTGGCGTCCTCGAGCTTGAAGCCGACCGAGATGATCACGTTGCACTTGGCCGCAACCATCGCGGTCATGTTGGTCGGGTAGTCGTTGTCGGACTTCGACTCCGCCTTGACCTCGGTCAGGCCCTTGGCCTTGACCGCGTCCTGCAGGCCCTTGTACGACGTCTGGTTGAACGACTTGTCGTCGAAACCGCCGGAGTCGGAGACCATGCAGGCCTTGAAGGCCTTGTTGTCGGCGCCTCCGGCCGGGCCACTTTCCGTCGGCTTGCTGCCACAAGCTGCGACGGCGAGCGTCAGTACGCCCACGATCGCGGTTCCCCGCACGAACTTCTTCACCGGACGTCTCCTTCGTCGTACCAGATCGTTTGCGCACGCCTGCCCCTGCGTGCCATCCGCAGACTATAGGGGCGGCCCGTGTTAGTTAGAACGCCAAGATGACCTCGATACCGGAAAGTGACCGGCACTTTCGTCACATTTCCGCAACTCCTGCGGCGCGGTCACCGAGTGCCCGGCGTCGTCACGGTGAGTGAACGATTCAGGCCTCATGTCACAATCGCGGGCATGAGTCATCAACTGCTGGTCGCGGATGTCCTCGCCCGGGTCGAGGAAGTCCGCGAGACCACGGTCGAGCTGCGCCGGGACCTGCACGCCCACCCCGAGCTCGGCTGGCACGAAGTCCGGACCACCGAAATCCTGGAGCGCGTCCTCACCGACGCCGGCCTGTCACCACGCGTGCTGCCGACCGGGACCGGACTCATCTGCGACATCGGCTCCGGTGACTCATGTGTTGCGTTGCGCGCGGATATCGACGCGCTCCCGGTGCCGGACGGTGTCGAGGCGCCGTGGCGGTCGACGAACGACGGCGTCGCGCACGCGTGTGGGCACGACATCCACACCGCGGGCCTGGTCGGCGCTGCGCTCGTGCTAGCCGGGATGGCCCGGGACGGCGCGTTGGACCGCCGGGTCCGCCTCATCTTCCAGCCGGCCGAGGAGGTGATGCCCGGTGGTGCGCTCGGTGTCATCGCGGCGGGCGGGCTGGACGGCGTACGGCGTATTTATGGGGTGCACTGCGATCCGCGCCTGCAGGTTGGTCAGGTCGGCCTGCGTGTCGGCGCGCTGACGGCTGCTGCTGACCGCATTCTCGTGCGGCTGAGCGGTCCCGGCGGGCACACCTCGCGCCCGCACCTCACCGGCGACCTCGTCTACGCGCTCGCGACGCTCGTCACCGAACTCCCGGCAGCGCTGTCCCGGCGCGTCGACCCCCGCGCCGGCATGTCGCTCGTCTGGGGCCGCATCACCTCCGGCTCCGCCGCCAACGCCATCCCCTCCCGAGGCGAAGCCGAAGGCACCCTGCGCTGCCTCGACGTCAACGCTTGGCACCAGGCTGCCGACCTCATCCCGGCCTTGGCGAGCCAACTCGTAGCCCCCTACGGCATCCAGGTCGACACCGAGGTCACCCATGGCGTCCCCCCGGTCATGAACGACCCCACCGCCATCGACATCCTCCGCAACGCCGCCCAGCAAACCCTGGGCACCGGCGCCATCAGCCCCACCGACCAGTCCCTGGGCGGCGAAGACTTCGCCTGGTACCTCGAGCACGTCCCCGGCGCCATGGCCCGTCTAGGCGTCCGCCCGCCCACCCTCGACACCGCCGGCGACCTCCACACC
>NZ_SMKA01000381.1 GCF_004348455.1 Kribbella albertanoniae | reverse complement strand
GGGTGGTGGAGGAGTTGCTGGGGGTGGACTCTCGGGTGATTCCGGCGCATCAGGCGAAGCGCGGGGTGCCGCATCAGAATGTGGGGGTGTTTTACGGGGTGCGGGTTGTTGGTGGGGTGATTCGGCCCGAGGCCAATGGGGAGACTGCGGAGGCGGTGTGGACTCCGGTTGAGGAGGTCTCGGGGTTGCACCGGTCGGCGGTTGTTGATGTGGGGGTTGGGTTGATGACTCAGCGGCCGGCTAGTGGGCATCTGCCGCCGGTGGTGGTTGGTGGGTTGGTGCGGCACTGAGGCGATTCTTCAAGGCAGTAAGGGCTCCTGGGGTCAGACCGGCCTGCAGGAGGTAGTCGGCTGCGTTCAGGTCGGCCAGGAGAGTGCGCATCGTGGCCGCCAGCGGCGGGTCGTGTTCCCAGGTCGACGGAGCGGTCGCGTAGTCCGCAACTATGGCTTCGATTGGTACGTCGATCGCTGCGAGGGTGAGCGCGATGACCAGGCCGGTGCGGTCACGGCCGGCGTGGCAGGCGACTACTACCGGGCCTGGTGGAGCTTCCGCGATCGCGGTGACCGCCGTGGCGAAGCGTTGGGGGTAGTTGCGAAGCAGGGCTTGGTAGGAGCGCAAGAGGTCGGTGTGATCCAGGTACGGGTCGCTGGGGTCGTTCAGTGGGATGTTGACCCAGCGGGGGTCGTCGCGGAACGGGGAGGGGAAGGCGTCGGTCTCCCAGATGTCGCGGAGGTCGATGATGCGGCTGACACCGGCAGCCGCGAAAGCGGCGTGGCCTTTGCGGGTTAGCTGGTCGAGGTTGTCGCTGCGGATGAGGCCGCCTAGGTCGCGGGTGTTGCGGCAGTTGGGCCAGGCAAGGGGCATGCGATCGATCATCAACGAGAACGCCCCGGCGCGCGAGGCGCCGAGGCGTTCACAACCCGTTAGGCGGCGGCTGTTGCTTCGGCTAGTTGGTCTGCGGTGGGTTGGAGTTGGGGCGCTGCGGCCAAGGTGAGGATGACGTTGGCTACTGAGAAGAGGGCTGCTACCAGAAGGCCGCGCTCGAAGCCGGCCTCGAAAGCGTGTTGCTGGGTGGCGCCTTGGGTGAGCTCAGACGTGGTGTGGCTGATCGACAGAGTGGTGACGACGGCCAGGCCCAGTGCGCCACCTACCTGGTACATGGCGTTGACGACACCGGACGCCGCACCGGCTTCAGCTGGACGTACTTCGGAGACTGCGGTGATCTGGCCGGGCAC
Source organism: Kribbella albertanoniae (assembly GCF_004348455.1). Lineage (GTDB taxonomy): Bacteria > Actinomycetota > Actinomycetes > Propionibacteriales > Kribbellaceae > Kribbella > Kribbella albertanoniae. Next base: position 5,506 of record NZ_SMKA01000381.1, on the reverse strand, counting down.
TCCGACCCCGATGATGCCGAAGCCGAACAGGATGAGGCCGGGCAGGAGCTGGGTCGCGTAGCTGCCAGTAGCGTCGGCCTGCGAGAGCCACAGCAGCGCGCCGACGCTCAGGACGGCTCCGGCGAGCTGGACAGTCCGAGTGCCGATTCGCTGTACCAGCTGAGAAGCCAGTACGGCGCCAACGATCGCGGCACCGCCCATGGGCAGGAAGTGCACCCCCGCCTCGAGTGCGCTGTCCCCTCGGACCTGCTGCAGGTAGATAGCAGTCAGGAAGAACATGGAGAGAAACGCAGCGCCGTTGAGCGAGAGCGATGCGCCGGACACGCTCAACGCTCGGGACCGGAAGAGCCGCATCGGGACGAGCGGAGCTGCGGAGCGCCGTTCGACGAACACGAAGGCGACCATCATGAGCACTCCGGCAGTCAGTACGCCGATGACCTCAGCCGATCCCCACCCACTGGGTTCTGACCGCACCACGCCGTACACGATCGACATGAGTCCCGCCGTACCGAGTAGTGCGCCGAGGGTGTCGAAGGTGCGCACACCGACGTGGTGACGCACGTCCGGCACGAACACCGGGATCAACGCGATCAGTGCGATCACGATGGGCACGTTGACGAAGAAGACCCACTGCCAGCTGAGTGAATCGACCAGTACGCCGCCCGCGACCACTCCGAGCGTTCCACCGAGTCCCGCCAGGCCGCCCCAGACACCCATGGCGATGTTGCGCTCGCGTCCGTGCGCGAACGTCATGGTGAGAATCGCCAGCGCAGCAGGTGACAGCAGTGCTCCGCCAAGACCCTGTACGGCGCGGGCCCCGATCAGGAACTCGGGTGAGTTGGCCAGGCCGGCCACCAGCGAGGTGATGCCGAACAGGATCAGGCCGCCGACGAAGACCCGGCGCGCGCCGAGGAGGTCGGCCATCCGGCCGCCGAGGAGCAGGAAGCCGCCGAAGAGCAGCGTGTAGGCGTTGATCACCCACTGCAGGGAGTCGGTGGAGAAGTTCAGGTCCGCCTGGATGTCGGGCAGCGCGACGTTCACGATCGTCACGTCGAGGACCACGATGAATTGGGCGAGGGCCAGGACCGCCAGGGTGGCCCAGGGACTGCGTCGCATTCCGACCTCACTAAGTCTACGCCGTATGTATACGCTGTATGCGTACGTGGTAGACGGTAGGTCTACGGTGTAAACTTGTCAACGTGATCACCAAGGAGACGCCCCGCCGCCTGGATCCGCAGAAGGTTGTCGACAGCGCACTGGCCATTGCCGACGACGAGGGTCCGGCGGCCGTCACGCTGCGGCGGCTGGCTCAGCTGCACGGCGTCACGCCGATGGCGCTGTACCGGCACTTCAAGGACAAGGACGACCTACTGGCCGCGCTCGGCGACCGTCTGATCTCGAGCGTCGTGCTGCCCGAGCCGACAGACGAGCCGTGGGACAAGCAACTCCACACCGCGCTGACGGCGTTCGTGACCGCACTGCGCGGGCACCCGCGGCTGGCTGACCTGACTCTGCCCCGGATGCTGGTCTCCGAGGACGGGTTGCAGATCGCCGAGCGGGTCCTGCAAGTGCTCACCGAAGGCGGCTTCGACGTCGACGATGCAGCGGAGGTCGGCCGGCAGTCGATCTGCTCACTGATCTACCTGGTGACGACCGACCCGATCACCCGTGAGGTCAATGACCCAGTGCAGCGCGAGGATTCGTTGCGGAGGAAGCGTGCCGCACTCGGTGCGCTGTCACCGCACAAATATCCGCTGGTCACCGCAGCAGCCGACACCCTGGTCTGCCCGAGCTCGAACGACCGGTACTACGAGCTGGGGATCGACCTGGTCGTCGCCGGCATCTGCGGCATCAAGAACAAGGAGTAGCAGCTTGGCTCTCAGTGTCCTGACCTATCTGGAACAGCACAGCCCAGAGGAGATCCGGCCGGCTAAAGAACAGCCAGTAGAGATCAGGGCGGTCGAGGAGGTCTCCCCGGAGTTCGCTCGCTACTTCTACACCGCAGTGGGCGGCCATTGGCACTGGATCGGCAAACTCGGCTGGAACTTGGACCAGTGGGTCGAGTGGCTGAGCAGACCCGGTTTCGAGACCTACGTACCGTGGGTCGGCGGAGTACCGGCCGGGTACGTCGCCCTGCGCGGACTGGGCAGTGAGGTCGAGATCGAGAACTTCGGCCTGCTGCGGAGCTTCATCGGCCGTGGAATCGGCGGACACCTGCTGACGGTCGGACTGCGTCAGGCGTGGACGCTGGACGAGCGCCACGAGAGCGTCTCCCCGATCACTCGCGTCTGGGTCAACACGAACACCCTGGACGGCCCGGCCGCGCTGGCGAACTACCAGGCGCGCGGACTGACGCCGTACAAGACAGCGGAAGAGGAGCGGCCGGACGCCGACGGTACGGCGCCTGGGCCGTGGCCCGGCTGGGACGGGCCACCCGGCGTGGTGCGGGAGGTACCGGCGGGCTGACGGCGATACGCTCGCCACGCGGAGTAATACCAATCCAGGTGGAGGTATACCGATGGCGGGGAAGTTCGAGCTCTACAAGGACAAGTCCGGCGAGTTCCGGTTCCGGCTGAAGGCCGGCAACGGCGAAGTGATCGCGACCAGTAGCGAGAGCTACGGCACCAAGGCCGCCGCGCTGAACGGGATCGAGTCGATCAAGAAGAACGCGGCCGACGCGAACCTCGACGACCAGACCGACTGAAACGTCAAGAAAACAAGGGGGTTTCTCCACCCACCGTGGAGAAACCCCCTGACGCTTCTACAGCCCGACCTCGTGAATCACGGGCCGGACCTCGACGCCGAGGCCCTCGATGCCGGCGTCCGGGATCATCGCGGCCAGCTCCTGGGCACGCTCCAGACTGGCGACGTCGATCAGGTAGTAGCCGGCCAGGAACTCCTTGGCCTCCAGGAACGGCCCGTCCGTCACCGCCGGTACGCCGTCCCGGACCCTCACGACCGAGCTCTTGGCCGGCTCGGCCAGCGCGACCGTGCTGTGGAATTCGCCGGACTCCTGGATCGTCGCCATGAACTTCTCGTGCCCCGAGAAGATGGCCTGCTGCTCGGTCTCGCTCAGCGCGGACAGCACGTCGGGGTTGATGTTCAGGACCACTAGGTACTTCACGGGTGTCTCCTTCAGCTGCGGACCCGGCCGGGCCCTCTCGGTGATGAGTACGGAGCCGACCGCACCACTTTGACATCGCGATAGCGTCACCCCATGGCTGAGCTGAGTCTCACAGATATCCAGGCCGCCGCGAGCCGAATCGCAGGCGTCGCGCACCGTACGCCGGTCCTCACGTCCCGGACCCTGGATGAGCGAGTCGGGGCCCAGGTGTTCCTGAAGGCGGAGAACTTCCAGCGGATCGGCGCCTTCAAGTTCCGCGGCGCCTTCAACGCGATCAGCCGGCTCTCCCCCGACGAACTCGCGCGCGGCGTCGTGGCGTACTCATCGGGGAACCACGCGCAGGCCGTGGCACTGGCCGCGCAACTGGCAGGCACGAAGGCGACCAATCTGATGCCCGCCGACGCACCGCCAACGAAGGTCGCGGCCACCAAGGGGTACGGCGCTGAGGTGGTCCACTACGACCGCTATACGCAGGACCGGGCCGCGCTGGCGATGGAGCTGGTCGCGGACCGCGGGATGACGCTGATCCCGCCGTACGACCACTATGACGTGATGGCCGGGCAGGGCACGGTTGCGCTGGAGCTGATCGAGGAGGTCGGCCAGCTCGGCGCACTGCTGGTCCCGGTCGGCGGTGGCGGGCTGATGGCCGGCTGCGCGACCGCGGCCACGGCGCTGTCACCGGGGATCCGGATGATCGGCGTCGAACCAGCCGCCGGCGACGACCACGCCCGGTCCCTGGCGGCCGGGGAGCGGGTGACGATCGACGTACCGCGGACGATTGCCGACGGTCAGGCGATCTCGACGCCGGGCGAGCTGACGTTCCCGATCAACCGCCGGTTGGTGGAGGCCTTCGAGCTCGTCACCGACGAGGAGATCCTCGCCGCGATGACGTTCGCGTTCGAGCGGCTGAAGATCGTTCTCGAGCCGAGCGGGGCGAGCGCGCTGGCCGCGTTGCTGGCCGGCCGGATCGAGGGGCTGCCCGAGCGCGTCGGAGTGGTGCTGAGCGGCGGGAACATCGGTCTGGACCGCTTCCGGGACCTGCTCACAGATAGCTGAATTCGCAAGGAACTGAGGCGGACCTGAGTACGCACTGTGCCCGTTGTCACAGACAGCGACCAAGAAGTGTGGCCCAGCTCACATCGAAGCCCTCATTTGGCGCCTCCGACCCGCTCAGACGCGCTCAGGACACCAGATGTTCACCCTGACTTGCTGATCCGTCAGAGAGGCTCTGAGGGCCTTTTGGGAGGGTCTCTGACGATTCGAGGGTTTGCGTCGTGATCGTTCTGTTATACAGTCGTCGGCGGTTCGGTAAACAACACGAACTGCACGGGTGTCACGCCGAGCTCTGCCAGGCACCTGCGCTCCCCTCGAACAACCAATGGCAGAGGTGGGGGACCCAGGAGGTTGGGGTTCGACCGTGAGTGGTCGAATCCCTGGGGTGAAGTCCGCGGGAGCGGACCGGGCAAGATTTCCCAGCCCGAACCCGACAGCTAACTCCGTAGGCGTCGGGAGACAACCATGCCCGTCACTGCCCGACGGACGTCGCTTTCGCGCGCCGTCAGCCATACCGAGTCCGCCGCCAATCGGACCACCGCCAAGCACCGCAAGCCTTCCCGGTCCGCAGCTCCGCGGGCCGCGGCCGCCGTACTGTCCGTGGGTCTCGCCGTCAGCGGCGGCGCTCTGGTCAGCATCGCTGCCGCTCCGACCACCGCCTCGGCCAAGGCTCTGACGCCGGCCCAGGTCCGCGGTCACCAGCCGATCAAGAGCCGCCCGCTGCTGCGCAAGGGTGACTCCGGCCCGACCGTGAAGTTCGTCCAGCGCGCACTGCGCCTGGGTCCGGACGGCTACTACGGCAACACCACCGTGGTGGCACTGCGCAAGTTCCAGCTGTCCTGGGGGATCAAGGTCAGCGGCACCACCGACCACGCGACCTGGGGTCGCCTCACCTGGGCCGCCAAGCACAAGGTGCTCTACGGCAACAAGGGTGGCGTGAAGGCCCAGCTGTTCCGGGACAAGGTGCTCCGGGAGGCCGCGAAGCTCAAGGGCACGCCGTACCGCTACGGCGGCACGTCGAAGCGCGGCTTCGACTGCTCCGGTTACACCGGCTATGTGTACAAGGCGGCCGGCAAGAAGATGCCGCGCACCTCGCGTCAGCAGTACGCCGCGACGAAGCACATCAGCCGCTCGGCCGCCAAGCCGGGTGACCTGGTCTTCTTCAAGAACGGTGGCGGCAGCGTCTACCACGTCGGCGTCTACGCCGGTGGCAACCTGCTCTGGCACGCGTCGAAGCCGGGGACCCGGATCGGCAAGGGCAAGATCTGGACCAAGAGCGTGGCCTTCGGCCGCGTCTGATCCTTCCCCGTCAGCGGCCCACCCCCCACG
>NZ_SMKA01000380.1 GCF_004348455.1 Kribbella albertanoniae | reverse complement strand
GTTGTGGTGGTGACGGGGGCCAGCAGCGGGATTGGGGCGGCGGTTGCCGTGGGGTTCGCCGACACGGGGGCGACGGTCGCGGTGCATTACCACCGGAACGAGGACGGCGCGCGGCATACCGTGGGGGCGGTTCAGACAGCCGGCGGTACGGCGTCTCTGCACCAGGCCGATCTCGCGGATCCGGCGTCGGCGGGGGCCCTGGTGGACGAGGTTCTGGCCAAGCACGGGCGGATCGACGTACTGGTGAACAACGCCGGTGATCTGGTGAACCGGTCGCCGATCGTCGACGTACCGGACGAGGAGTTCCAGCGGATCCTGGAGGTGAATCTGACCTCGGTGTTCGCGCTCAGCCGGCGAATCGTCCCGGTGTTCCGCGCTCAGGGCGGTGGGTCGATCGTCAACGTCACCTCGATCGCGGCCCGGACCGGCGGCGCCGGCGGCTCGGTCGTCTACGCGACCAGCAAGGGTGCCGTCAGCACCTTCACCCGCGGCCTCGCCAAGGAGCTCGCCCCGGACAACATCCGCGTCAACGCCATCTCCCCAGGCGTCATCAGTACGCCGTTCCACGATCGCCACACCGCGTCGGAGCAGATGCAGGCGATGGTCAGCACAATCCCGCTCGGCCGTACCGGCACCCCGCACGAGTGCGTCGGCAGCGTCCTCTACCTCGCCTCTGACCGCATGTCCTCGTACGTCACCGGCCAGATCATCGAGATCAACGGCGGCCAACTCGTAGGCTGACCGGATGGGGGATGTGCAGATCGAGGTACGACGCTCCGGTTGTGCGGACTGGCCGTACGAAATCGCGGGCGAGATGACCCTGGCCGCTCCGCTGGCCGTGCTGACGCTTCCGGTCGTCTTCGTACTGAACCGGCTCACCCACTTGCTCGTCTTCCGGCTCGGCTGGACGCTGCACATCTGGCACAAGGGGCGCTTCGAGAAGGTCCGCTACCGGAACAAGGCAGCGGCGCTTGCGGATGTGGATCGGCAACGGGCTCTGGCGGCTGAGTGGCCGCCGCCAGAGCCCGGTCAGCGGGTGCGGCTACCTCCGCGAAGGCTTAGCCGGACTTCCTAGCGGGACAAAGTGCGGTAGCGGTGGGCGGAGAGCGGTAGGAAGATCGCGGTCAGGACCAGGGGTGCGATGACTGCCATCAGAACCGAATGGCTTCCGATCCAGGTGGTGGTGGTCGAGGCGTCGGGGTTGCCGAAGAGCGTTCGGGATGCGGTGGCGGTGGCGGAGAGGGGACTCCATTGGGCGATCGTGCCCAGCCAGTCCGGCATCGTGGAGGTGGCGACGAAGGTGCTGGAGAGGAAGCCGATCGGCCAGACCAGGACCTGGACGACGGTCAGGCTCTCGGCGTTCTTCGCCGACAGGCCGATGAAGATTCCGACCCACAGCAAGGCGAATCGCAACAGCAGTAGGAGGCCGAAGGCGGCCAGCGCCGACGGTAGGCCCTCGTGCCATCGCCAGCCGAGCGCGAGCCCGGTGGCGACCAGTACGGCGAGCGCGACCAGGGTGTCGAGCATGTCCGCCATGCACCGGCCGAGGACGACCGCGGCGGAGCTCATCGGGAGTGAGCGGAACCGGTCGGTCACGCCCTTGTCCTTGTCCTGGGTGACCGCGGTCATCGTGCCTTCGAGCCCGAACAGCATGGTCAGCGCGAAGATCCCCGGCACCAGGAGTTCGTAGTACGACTCCCCTTCGGGGAACTCCATCGCACCACCCAGCAGGCTGCCGAAGATCAGCAGCATCAGCACCGGGAAGAACCAGGAGAACAGCATCAGTCCGGGCTGCATCCGCCAGTGTGTCAACGTCCGGCGGGTGATCGTCCAGCCGTCGGCAATGGCCCAGCCGAGCGCGCTCATACGGATGCTCCGGTCAGGTGCAGGAACACTTCGTCCAACGTCGGTCTGCGTAACGTGATGTCCTCCGGATCGATTCTTGCCTCATGCAACGAGTTCGCCATCACGGTGAGAGCCCGGGTGCGGTCCTTCACCGGAACGCTGATCCGGGTGCCCTCGACCCGGATCTCGCCGTCCGCCAGCGGTTCGGCGAACGCCAGCACCTGAGCGACCTGGGCCGGGTCGACGAGGACCAGGTCGAGCCAGTCCGAACCGAGCTGGGTCTTCAGCTGATCCGGCGTACCCTCCGCGACCACCTTGCCGTCCTTGAGCATCGAGATCCGGTTCGCCAGTTGATCTGCCTCCTCCAGGTACTGCGTGGTGAGCAGCACGGTCGTGCCGTTGTCGACGAGCTGCCGGATGGCCGTCCACACCTCGAGCCGTCCGGCCGGGTCCAGCCCGGTGGTCGGTTCGTCGACGAACAGGACGGCCGGTGCCACGATCAGGCTGGCGGCCAGATCGAGCCGGCGGCGCATTCCGCCGGAGTACTTGCCGACCGATTGCCCGGCCGCCGCGGACAGGCTGAACTGGTCCAGCAGCTCGTCGGCCCGCCGTACCGCCTTCGCATGGCCGAGATGGTTGAGCCGGCCGAACATGACCAGGTTCTGCCGGCCGGTCAGCACCTCGTCGATTGCCGCGTACTGCCCGACGAGCCCGATCCGCCGCCGTACCTCGGCCCCTTGGCGGCGAACGTCGTACCCGGCGACGGACGCCGTACCGGAGTCCAGTTGCAGCAGTGTGGACAGGATCCGCACCGCGGTGGTCTTGCCGGCGCCGTTGGGGCCGAGCAGGCCCGTCACGGTTCCGGCGGTGACTTCGAGATCGAAGCCGTTCAGGCCTGCCCCCTCGGTGCCGCCGCGATAGTTCTTCCGCACATCGGCAGCCTCGATCACCTGTTGCTTCGTCACTTCCCGCCTTTCGTTAGGGATTGAATCGTAGAGTGTACCGTACACCGTACGACTCAGGTACCATCGGTGCAACGACGAGCGCTGGGAGTTTGTTCCGTTGGCTGGAAAAAAAGTGGTGGCCGCCGATCCGGCGCGCAGTCTGGCGCTGTTGTGGGGTAGTCACACCAAGCCCGGACGCTCCGGTCTGACCGTGCGCGCGATCGTCGACGCCGCCATCGAGGTGGCCGACGCGGACGGTCTCGACGCCGTCTCGATGCGGGTCGTGGCCGAGCGGCTCAAGGCCGGGACGATGTCGCTCTACACGCATGTGCCCGGCAAGGCCGAGCTCACCGACCTGATGTTCGACCACGTGTACGGCGATCTGTACGCCGACGTCGACGAGCCTGCCCGTCAGTCCGACTGGCGCGCGGCCCTGGAATTCATCGCGCACCGGAACTTCGACGTACTGGTCCGGCATCCGTGGGTCCACGAGGTTCACACGATGCGGACTGCGCTCGGCCCGAACATCACCCTCAAGTACGAGGCGGAGCTACGCCCGCTCGACGGTCTCGGCCTGACCGACGTCGAGATGGATTCCGCGCTCTCCCTCGTCCTCACCCACGTCGGCGGCACCGCCCGCGCCGGCGCCGAGCAGCTCCGCACCCAGCGCGATTCCGGCCTGTCCGACGAGGAGTGGTGGCGACAGATCTCACCCACCCTCACCCACGTCATGTCCGGCTCCAGCGTCGCCTTCCCCATTGCCGGCCGGGTCGGTACTTCGGTCGGCGAACACTTCCAGTCCGTCCTCGACGCCGATCACATCCTGTCCTTTGGGCTAGGCCGGATTCTTGACGGGATCGCTCTGCTGATCGACTCGCGTCCGGAGAAGCAGTAGGCCGCAGCGCTCGAAAGTGGACCACTCGTGCCCGATGATGGGGGCAGGGGGTTCGGTATGCGCTTTCAGGTGCTGGGGCCGGTACAAGTTGTCCAGGACGGGCAGGTGGTCGGGCCGATCTCGGAACTGCGACGCAAGCTGCTCGCCGTCCTACTGGTGCGAGCGGGTCGTCCGGTGCCGACGGAGGTGCTGGTTGAGGCACTGTGGGGCGCTTCGGCACCGCAACGTCCGGGCAACAGCCTGCAGGTGCATGTGCATCGATTGCGTCTGGTCCTCGACAGCCCGGACCGGCTGGTCAGCATCTCCGGTGGCTATCAGTTGTGCGTCCAGCCGGACGAGCTGGACGCCGACGAGTTCGGACGCTTGCACGACGAAGGACGCCGTACGGCGGGGTCGGGTGACCTCGAACAAGCGGTCGCGATCCTTCGTGGGGCGCTGGCGTTGTGGCGGGGTGCGCCGTACGCCGATATCGCCGAGAGCGAGGTGGTTGCGTCGGCGGCGCAGCGGTTGGCGGAGACTCGACTGGTCGCGTACGAGGAACTGTTCGACGCCGAACTGGAGCTCGGCCGGGCCCGGGAGGTCGTGCCCGAGCTGACCGAACTGGTCGCGGAGTATCCGTTGCGGGAGAGGCTGATCGGCCAGCACATGCTTGCGCTGTACCGGTCCGGACGGCGGACGCGGGCGGAGGTCGCGTACCGCGCGGCGCGGCAGCGGCTGGCTCGCGAGCTGCGGGCTGAACCCGGGCGGGAGCTCCGGAGGCTGGGCGAGGCCATCCAGAACGAGGATCCGTCGCTCGATCAGGTCGCCGTACGGGCTCCGGCCGTTGCGCCGGCCGTGCGGCCGGGCCAGCTTCCGCCGCCGCCCGGCGCGTTCTTCGGGCGTGAGGACGAGCTCGAGCAGCTCGACGAGGCCGATGGCTTGGTGCTGCTGACCGGGATGGCCGGGATCGGCAAGACTGGTCTGGCTTTGCAGTACGCCCATCAGGTGGCTGATCGGTACGGCGACGGCCAGCTCTACATCGACCTGTGCGGACACGCGACCGGACCGGCGCTCGATCCGATGACCGCACTCGGGCAGCTGCTTCGCGGGCTCGGCGCGGACTCGAAGCAGGCCTGGGAGTCGGTGGCGGACGCGACTGCCGAGTACCGCTCGGTGCTGAACGGACGCAAGCTGCTGGTGCTGCTCGACAACGCAGCGTCCGCCGACCAGGTCCGTCCGTTGCTTCCGGCAACATCTGGTTGTCTGACCGTGGTGACGAGCCGGAACAAGCTGTCCGGACTGATCGCCGGCGAAGGCGCCCACCGGATCGGCGTCGGCGAACTCCCGTCCGACGACGCCCTGGCCCTGCTCACCCGCCTGGTCGGCGCGGACCGGCTGGCCGCTGAGGAAGACGGCGCAGCCGCGCTCATCCAAGCCTGCGCAGGCCTCCCGCTGGCGCTGCGCATCGCCGGCGCCCAACTCGCCGACGAACCACATCGCACCCTGGCCGACTACCTGACCGAGCTCGAGGAACGCGGTGCGGCCGCACTCAGCCTGCACGACGACGAACACTCCGCCGTCACCGCAGCCTTCGACTTGTCCTACCAGCGCCTGGACCCCGCAACCCGCCAACTGTTCCGCCGCCTCGGCCTCGTCCCCGGCCTGGACTTCCCCGTCGACGCCGTCGCGGCCGTCAGCGGTACGACGCCATCGGGCGCGCGCGACGCCATCCGCAAACTCACCGGGGCGCATTTGCTCGAGGAACACTCCGCCGGCCGATACCGCTTCCACGACCTCCTCCGCGACGACAGTCGCCGCCGAGCCGAAACCGAAGACTCTCCCGCCACCCGCGACGAGGCTCTGGAACGCCTCTACGCCTGGTACTACCAAGGCAAGATGGCAGCCGCGGCGACGCTGGCCTCGACCAGGCGCCATCCGCCTGCTCCCCCGGTTCCCGGAGCGTTCCCTGAGATCACTTTCGACGACGCCCGGGCCGGGATCGAATGGATGCGGGCCGAGTTCCCCAACATCGCTGCCGCGGTCACAGTTGCCGGTAGGTATCCGGAGCACAGACACTGGACGTGGCACCTCGCGGCGGGTCTGATGATCCGCATGGCCGGGCAGGGATACAACTTCGACATCGACACGATGGCGGACACGGGGATAGCGGCCGCCAGAGCCGCGGGTGATCGACACGCGCTCGCGAATATGCTCGCGGAGCGCTGCATGGTGTGGCACAGGTTCGATCTCCCGATCGACACCGGCGTCCTGGATGAGGCGCTGGAACATGCCGAACAGGTGGATCATCCTCCCCTGCTCGCCTACTGCCTGAATTCCGCCGCGCTCGTGTACCAGTACAAGGGCGATCTCGACGTCGCGGAGCGGTACTTCACGCGTGCACTCGATATCCACGACGGCGACAAGTGGGCACGAGCACAGCCGTTGGGCAATCTTGGACTGCTCGCCATCATGCGCGGCGATCTCGGCCGGGCCGCGCAGCGATGGGAGCAGATCCTCAGCATGGCCGACGGTGAGGGTGACCGGCTGACCGCGATCGCGCTGCCCGAACTGATCCGGACGCGCACGATGCTTGGTCACCTCGACGGCATCGACGACCTGATCGAACGAGCCGAGGATGCCGTCACCTGCTCCGGCGACTACGTCAACAGGCACAAACTGCATCTCCTCCGCGCCATCTGGTACCGCGACACCGGACGCCACCGCGAAGCAGTCGACCAGGCTTCGACGGCACTCCGGTCCGCGCAGGACGGCGGTGACCCGTCGACACGCAGCAGCGCCCACTACCACCTGGGCGTCAGTCTTCTCAGCCAGGGTGACATCGACGATGCCCGCACGGAATTCGAGCGGGCCGTCGAACTCGCCGACCTGGCGCGCGTACTCGAACGGCGCACGCAGGCTGCCCGCGGTCTGGCCGAGGCCGAGCTTGCGGCGGGCAGGCTGGCGGACGCGGAAACCCATGCCGTGATGGCGGTCGACATCGCCCGAAGCTGGCAGTGGACAACGATCCAGCTGGCCGGGGCGGTGGTGACGCTCGGGCGGGTCGAGTTGGCCTTGGGACGGGC
>NZ_SMKA01000037.1 GCF_004348455.1 Kribbella albertanoniae | reverse complement strand
GGCTACGTCGGTGCGGCTCGGGGTCCGCACGCCCTCCATTGACGGGAGGTCGATGGAGCGGCCGGGGTAGACCGAGTGGGTCAGCAGCCAGGGTGCGCCGGCGCTCTGTCGCTCCCAGACGCCGAGCTGCCGGGTGTCTGTCGAACCCGAGACGCCGGTGGTGACCACGAACCTCATCGGGTACGCCGTGAACTCCGGCGCACCGACCACCGGGTCGGTGAACGTGAACGGCTTCTCCAAGGCCTTGCCGGCCGCATCCAGTTTGCGGCCGATCTGGTAGCCGGCGAGGGTCTGGGCCAGCGTCGGCTCGGCCTCGATGGTGGCGGCCAGCTTGTTGTCGCGGGTCCGGTTGGCCTTGTTGTTGAGCTCGCTGTACTTCGTCACCACGGCGGTGGCGTCGGCGATCGTGACAGCGGGCCGGCGGTCGGGGACCGTCAGGTTGTTCTTCGGCGGCATCAGGCCACAGCTGGTTGCCGTAAGCAACAAAGCGCCGCTGGCCAGCAGAGCGGCCGTCCGCTTCACCGCCTCATCACTCTTCGTGAACTCCGGCGACTCCACCAACGGCAACGTCTCCGCAGGCGGCATGGGAGCGGACGGAGTGGGAGCCGCCGGGGTGAGAGCGGGCGGCGTCGGAGGGGGTGTCGGCTGCGTGGTGAGTGCGGCGGCCGGCGTGGTGGGGGCGTTCGTCGAGGGAAGGGTCGCGCGCGACTTCGCCTTGGCGACTGCCGCAGGCGTCATGAACATCGGCGCCGACCGCAACGGCTGCACACCTGGAATCGGTCGGGAGGGCCGCGCCGACCGGACCGGAGCCTCGGTCTGGAGCTGAGCCGACGAACTCGCCTTCGGCTGGGCGATCACCGCCAGCCGCTCCGTCGCCTCATCCGTCACCGGCCGCACCTCAGGAGCCCGGTACGCCGGAACGTCGTCCACCGGGCCTGCGTTCGGGGCAAACGGGTTGGTGTCGCGGGCCGACGTACTGGCGCCGTGAAGCCGCGTACGAGGGCCGGTCGCCGCACCCGGTGCGGTTGCCGTGCCCACTGTGGTCGCGGTGCCCGACGCGGTTTCCGAGTCTGCTGCGGTCGCCATGCCCAATGCAGTCGCCAGTCTCGGCCCGGGCGCCGCCCCTGCTTCGGCCCCCATGCCCAGCGCGGTCGTCCCTGTCGGCGGGGTGAGTGCTATTGCGGTGGACAGGGGGACGACTGGCTCGTCGGCGATGTGGGAGGACGGGCGGCGGAAGGCGAGGGCTATGCCTAGGGCCAGGGAGGCGATGCCGGCGCCGAGGATGAGCAGGCTGATGCCGAAGGAGCGGTGTAGCTCGATCCCGAAGCTGACGTTCGCGTCGACTGCGGGGGTGCCGTCGGCGTTCATCACGACGACCGAGTAGCGGCCGTCCTGCATCGGCCAGGCGATCGATTGGTTGCCGTTGCCCCCTGACTTCGCCACCCACCAGTCCAGGTCGCCGGGCGGCGTCAGTTTGTGCTCGAAACCGCGCATGGTCTGCGTGCTGATCGTGGACGGCACGTCGTACCGGATCACGCGGGTGTGGGCGGCGCCGTTGAGGTAGTCGGTGACGTCGAGGTCCTGCGCGATACCGACGAAGACCGGCTTGGACCCGGTGACGCTGACGCGCAGGGTCGGGCCGTGCCGGTCGAGCAGGTCGGGTGCGGTGACCACGGCGAGGCCGTCACTGGTCAGTGACCGGCCTCCGGTGGAGATGGTGTTGTCCGGACCGACCAGCCAGAACGCGGCCGCGGCGCCGGCGATGCCGACGACCAGGCCGATCAGGGTCAGCAGCAGGCCCAAAGCAGTGCGGGCGAAACGCATCAAGAGCTCCCGTTGGTACGACGAGCCCGGCCCGCGGACGGGGGACCGGGCAGCGGGCTCGGCCGCGGGGCCCGTCGGGATCCCCGTACTCCACCCGTTGCCGTACCTAACTGACGGCGCACGGATCTGTTACGATCCGGTCAATAGTGAACGGCCATTCGTAAACGCCGGAGCCTGTGGTCGTCAACCCGGGAGGACTGTGTGGCGCGTCCGCGGCTGGTCGACGACGACGCGATCCTGGACGCGACTCGCCTTGTGCTGGCCGAGGTCGGTCCGGCGAAACTCACACTGGCCGCCGTCGGTGCCCGGGTCGGCCTGGCGCCCCCGACGCTGATGCAGCGCTTCGGCAGCAAGCGCGGTCTGTTGCTCGCATCAGCGGCTCGCGAGCCGCAGCTGGTGCTCCGCGCGGCCGCGACGGCAGAGGAGGCCAACACCTCCCCGCTGGCAACCCTGTACGACGTCCTGTCGACGGTCGGCCTTGCCCAGCTCGACGTGTCTGATCCGGAGTTCCGCGAACACGCCCTCGCGCACTCCGCCGCCATCGTGAACAGCTGCGCCCGCTTCTACCGAGCAGCAGTCGCAGCCGGCGAGCTCCGCGCGGAGACCGACGTACCGGCTCTTGCGCGGCACACGCTGGTCTGTTTCATCGGAGCACTCCAGGTCTGGGCGGTGAACGGCTGGGGCGAGCCGTCCATCTTCCTCACCGAGCAACTCGACCTGATGCTCGCGCCCTACCTACTCAGGGCTTGACGGCCAGTACGGCGCCGATCAGGCGTCCCCACGGGGTCACTTCTTCGGCCTCGTCGGTGGGCCGCCATTGGGAGGCCGGGACCAGTCCCGGCGGAAGGACCGTGAGGCCCTCGGGGAGAAGACCGAGGATCTCCTCGTCGGTGCGCCAGCGACCGCGACCGATGGACTGCTGGACGACCTCCTGCAACTGGATGCTGCGCGGGTCGTCCGCGCTGCGGAAGTGGCTGACGAAGAAGTAGCTGCCGGAGGGCACCCGGTCGTACCAGAACTGGACCAGCTCGGCCGGGTTCTCGTCGTCGTTGAGGTGGTGCAGGATCGCGCTCAGGATGATGCCGACCGGCTTCTCGAAGTCGATCAGCGCGCGGGTGTCCGGGCTGTCGTAGATCGACTTGGGCTCGCGGAGGTCGGCCTGGAAGACGACCGTGTTCTCGTTCTCGGCGAGCAGGGCGCGACCGTGGGCCAGCACGATCGGGTCGTTGTCGACGTAGACGACCTTGGACTCGGACGCGTACCGCTGGGCGACCTGGTGCACGTTCTCCGCGCTCGGCAGGCCGCTGCCCAGGTCGAGGAACTGCCGGACCGGAGTGGTCTCGACGATCTCGCGGATCGCCCGGATCAGGACGGCCCGGTTGTCGATCGCGAGCGCCGGGGAACCCGGCATCTCACTGACGATGTGGTCGACGAGCGCGCGGTCGACGGCGAAGTTGTCCTTGCCACCGAGCATGTAGTCATAGGCGCGGGCGATACTCGGCGTACTCAGGTCGATTCCTGGGATCGCGTTCTCTTCGCTGTCCTGGGGTACTTCGTCGGCCATTACGGCAGTCCTTCCGGTCCCTTGGCGTGCAACTGCCGTCACTCTATGTGGAGCCGGGCGTCGACGCACCGGCGGGAACCCGGTGATCTTTCGGGTACGGCGGCGTTTCGGCCGGGGCCGGAAACTTCCGGGCCGCGAGAGAGCGGATGTCAGAACATTTGCCGGCCGATTCGAACGGGCACGGCACGGGCACGACCGAACCCCGAAAGAACACAACGCCAGGGAGGAGGACATCCTCGACCTGGCGTTTTCTCGTGGAGCGGGTGACGAGAATCGAACTCGCACTGTCAGCTTGGGAAGCTGATGTTCTGCCATTGAACTACACCCGCGAGTCGCCGTTCAGGCGAGCGGAGAAAGCATAACCGATGGGTGGGGGCACCGGCACGGCGGGTCCGGCGCGCCGGACCGAGGCAGTTGTTGCGCGGTCAGCGGAATGCGCCCAAGAAGGTGGCCGAACGCATCGAAAAGGCGGCCGAAACGGTTTGCGCGGGGGGTTCCGGGGCAGTTTTCCACAAAGGGCACGTCCAAGGACTGGGCATGCCCGTCATCTTCTGGCAGATTAGAACGCGTTGCCGGGGGCAACATTCGACGCAACGTGAGGATGCGGTCCTGGCCGGGACCGGACAAGATGGTTGCGGGGCAACTGGATGAAGGGGTGAACGGTGGCAACAGACACGAGTGACGCGCTGGAGAACCTGGAGAAGGAGCTCGTCACGTTGGCACGGCGGCTGCGCGGTCTGCAGCGGACGCTGTCCGACGAGGCGCATCCGGACCTGGAGCCGGCGCAATATGCGTTGCTCAACCACGTCGAGGAGCTGGCGCCGGTGCGGATGGCCGACCTGGTCGCTGCGCTCGAGGTGGACAAGGGACCGGTCAGCCGGGCCTGTGCGCGACTCGAGGAGGAGGGCCTGCTGAAGCGGGCCGCCGACAAGACGGACGCCCGGGCGACGCTGCTGACGCTGACCGCGGCCGGCAAGCGCAAGCTCGCCTCGGCCCGGAAGAAGCGGCACAAGGTGATCGACGACCTGCTCAAGGACTGGTCGCCGGCCCAGGTGAAGACCTTCGCCACCCAGGTGTCGAAGTTCAACAAGCTGTCCGACTAGTTCGTTGCCTCAGGCATAGGACTGGGGTCTCGCCGGGGAGCTGAGGGCTCCGGACGATCCACGACCGGCCGCCTGGGACGACGGTTGAACTGGGCGCAGAGCAGCACGCTTGCTACCGTGCATCCGTGCTGCTCTCCGACCGCGACATCCTGTCCGAGCTCGACGCCAAGCGCGTCCAGCTGGAACCCTTCGACGCTGCGATGGTGCAGCCGTCGAGTGTCGACGTACGGCTGGACCGGTTTTTCCGGGTTTTCGAGAACCACCGGTATCCGCATATCGACCCTGCCGAGGAGCAGCCCGACCTGACCCGTGAGGTCGAGCCGGAGGGTGACGAGCCGTTCATCCTGCACCCGGGCGAGTTCGTGCTCGGGTCGACGTACGAGATGGTGACGCTGCCGGACGACGTCGCTGCCCGGCTGGAGGGCAAGTCCTCGCTGGGGCGGCTCGGCCTGCTCACGCACTCGACCGCCGGCTTCATCGACCCGGGCTTCTCCGGGCACGTGACGCTCGAGCTGTCCAATGTCGCGACGCTGCCGATCAAGCTCTGGCCAGGCATGAAGATCGGCCAGCTCTGCTTCTTCCGGCTCTCCTCACCGGCCGAGCACCCGTACGGATCGTCCAAGTACGGCTCCCGCTACCAGGGCCAGCGCGGCCCGACGCCGTCGCGCTCCTACCAGAACTTCCACCGCACCGACATCTGATCCCGGTACGACGAAGGGCCCCGCCAACCCGGCAGGGCCCTTCGCATTGCGCAGTGATTCAGGCAGTCGGCTTCATCGCGATCAGGATCTTGTCGATGTCGTAGTTGTCGGCCTTGTCGTTCTGCAGGTACGTCGCGCCGTACTCGTTGATGGCGGTCGGCGACGGCGTCCCGAGCTTCGGGTTGAACTGCGACAGGTCCGAACCGAACTTGCTGCCGACGTCATCGGTCGGTACGCCGGTCGTCGGGGTCTCGCTGGTGCCGTCGGTCGGCGTGCTGCTCACCGACGGGGTCGTGCTCGGGTTCGTCGAGGGCTGCGGGATGTCGGCGCCGGTCTTGGCGTCGAGCATCACCGGCTGCTCCTGCGCGTGCCCGTACGCGACGCCGTGGAAGGCGCCGGTGATGACGGGCACGACCCGGCTGGCCGAGTTCTTGTTGTAGCCCCAGACCTTCTTGCCGGTGGCGTCGTCGATGCCGATGATCTCGTCGGTGCCGCCGTTCTCGCCGGTGGTGCAGACGACGGCGGTCGCCTGGTCGCCGAGACAGGTGTAGGTGTAGGCCTTCTCGGTGCCCAGCGTCGTCTTGATCTGTCCGACCAGCGCGCCGGTCGCGATGTCCACGGCGTACAGACCGCTGTTGTAGGTGTAGACGGTCGACTTCGGGTTCGGTACGTACGCCGAGCCGTTGAAGTAGGCGTGCTTGGTGCCGCTTCCCTCGGGGGTCAGGTAGTCCATCTTGGTGGGGATCTGCTTGCTGACCTTGCCGCTGGCACCGTCGAAGACCACGATCGTGCCGTCGTGCGCACCCTCCTGGTTGCGACCCTTCGCGCCGACGACCGTGCCGTTCAGTACGGCGGCCGGGGCGATGAACGGAGTGATGGTCGCCTTCTGCGTCTTCGGGTCGGCGAACACGGTGAAGTCGCTGCTGCCGTTCTTGCCGCCGTCGGAGCTGTTGGCGTGCAGGCCGATGGCGACCTGGCCGGTGGCCGGGTCGTACGCCTGGGAGCTGACGTCGCCGGCGGTGGTGCCGGGCCCGAACTTCGCGGTGAAGTCCGTCGTCACCTCGGCGACCTTCTTGCCGTCGGCGGCGTCGATCCACTGGATGACGAGCTGGCCCTTGGCCTTCTGGGTGCCGTTGCCCTTGTCGATCTGGCTGTAGGCGATCACTGCGACGTCCTTGCCGTCGAGCTCGACCGGCATCACCTCGCTGTGGTCGGCGACGGTGATCGTGTCGGTCTTCTCGGTGGCGAGCACGGTCCACGGGTCGCGCTGTCCGGCGATGTGGCGGCCGGTGAGACCGGACTTGCCGGCGACCAGCGCGGTCTGGCCGACCATTCCCGCCGAGAGCGTGCTGTCCTCACTCTTGCCGTTCTCGATCGGGACGCCGTACGCCGCGACGGGCGTGAGGCCCTTGGGCGGGTCGAAGGATGCGACCGGCGGGGGCGCGGGAGTGGTCGGTGTGTCACCGCCACCCTTCGGTGCGTCGCTGCCCTTGTTGTCGTCCTTGCCGCCGCAACCGGCGACCAGGATCAGCAGGGCGGCGGCGGTGGCGACGGCCTTGGCTGTCGGACGCTGCATCGGTGCTCTTCTCCCCAAGTCAAACGAAGTGATCGCCTGAAACCTAGCAGCGTCCCTGGGGCCTGATCGCGGTTATCCACAGGCGTTGCACGAAGCTGCAACACAAGAGGTCAGCGCACGACCGAGAGGCCGGTACCGCGGTGTTCGGGGCGGGCGTGCCGGCCCTGCGGCGCCGGGGTGGTCAGCGGCTCGAGCTTGTCGGCCAGCCGGCGCAGGGCGATCGCCAGGCCGTGCCGGGGACCGCTGTCGGTGGTCTGGTGCTCGTTCAGCAGGGCGCGGGTCTCGGCGGCCTGGACGTGCTCGGCGACGCGGTAGCGGGCCACCTCTTGGTGTTCGGTGATCATGTCCGTACTCCCCTCAACTGTTTTTGGCCCTTAGCTGGTTAGGCCCTTAGCTGTTTTTGGCAGTGCTTCGCCCAGGTCCCGCCGGACCGATGCCGGCGAGACCTCCTGGAGGCGTGGTTCAGACCTTGACGACGGTGATGTCGCCGGTGACCGTGCGGGCCCGCAGAGTCAGCGAGCGAGCGCCCGCTTCGGGCTTCTCGCCGGGCTGCAGCTCGCAGCGGATCCGGCCGGTGACCGTCTTCAGGTCCAGGTACGTCGGGATGCCGTCGGGAACGCCGACCCGGACATCGCCGTTGGCCGTCTCGGCCTGGATGCTCGGCCCGTCGGCCACCTCGACGGTGACGTCGCCGGAGCCGGAGGTGGCGACCGAGTGGTCGCGGATCCGCTCGATGGTGATGTCACCCGAGCCGACCTTGACGCTGGCCGGTCCGGCCGCGTCACCGATCCGGACGTCGCCGGAGCCGGTGCTGAGCCCGATCGTGTTGCCGGCCTCGCCGATGTCGATCGATCCCGAGCCGGTGCTGCCCTTGGCGACGCCGGACACATGCGAGACCCGTACGTCGCCACTCCCGGTGCTGACTGCCAGGTCGCCCTCGACGACCTCCAGGCGGATGTCACCGGAGCCGGTCGACAGCCGAGCGGCACCGACCGGAACCTGAGCGGTGATGTCACCCGAGCCGGTCTTGGCACGCACGTCCAGGACGGCCGGTGTGGAGATCCGGAGGTGGATCTCGGGGCCGCGGCGGGTGTCGAAGCGCCGGCCCTTGCGGAGCTCGACGATCAGCTCACCGTCCTCGAGGGTGTAGACGACGTCATCCTCGGAGCCGTCCTCGACCTCGAGGTCGACGATCGTCTGCGTGCCTTCGGCAGGGACCAGCAGGACCTGGCCGGAGCCGATCTCGATCCGCGCCCGGGTGAGCTCGCCGTCCTCGGCGATCAGCTGACTCGTGAAGCCGCTCACTGTGCCCACCCCTGGAAGCGCTGGCTCGGGCCGCGCTCACCACGGCGGCGGTCCTTCTCCTCGCGGCGACGCTCGCCCTCGGCGCGGCGGTGGTCACGCTCACCGCGACGCTCGTCACGCCGGCCGCGCTCGGGACCGAAGACGCCGTTGTCGCCGAAGGGTCCACCGGGACCGAACACGCCGTCCGGGCCGAAGACACCGTCGGGACCGAGCGGACCGTCGGGGCCCAGCGGGCCGTCCGGGCCGAACATCCCACCGCGCGGTGCGCGCGGGGGCCGCGGCGGACGCGGCGGGCCACCACGGCGGCCGCGGTCGCTCAGCGACATCATCACCGTGCGCATCAGCCACGCGTTCGAGGAGATGCCCTCGGCGGTCGCGGCCTCGTCGACCTTGTTCTTCACCGACATCGGCAGCCGCAGCGTGATCCGCGCGGTCGGCTCGTCGGCCTCTGGGGTCAGGTCGTTGACCTCGGAGTCGTTGTCGTCGTCCAGTACGTCGTCCGTGTCGTCGGGTCCGGTCAGCTGGCTCGGAGCCGGCGTGACCACGAACTCGGGACGGCCACCGGCCATCCGGAGCTCGACCGAGCCGGGGGACAGCTCACGGCTGATCTCCCCGGCGGCGTCGGACAGGGCTGAGATGAGGGCCAGGCGGCCGGCGTCATCCAGCGTGGCTCCGAGGCGCTGGGCCACGGAGCGAGTTTGGTCGTCGGCCAGGGCGGTTGCGTTCTCCACGCTCCGCCGGACCGACTCGAGATAGGGATCAAGTTCCATGACGCCAACTATGACGTCATCGTGACGTCACTGTCAACCCCATCTGATGTCAGTGCGGTGTCACGGGGGCGTCAGGGGCAGAATGGGTAGCACCGAAACCATGGAGGAAACGTGTCCAGAGGAGTACTCGTGACCGGCGCATCGCGCGGGGTCGGAGCCGCCGTAGCCATGGCGTTCGCGCAAGGCGGTGACCGCGTGGTGCTGCACTGCCGTGGCGCGGTCGAACGTGCCGAGGAGGTCCGCGCGAGCCTGCCTGGTGACGGGCATGCGGTGGTCGCGGCCGACCTGGGCGATTCGGCCGCAAGCCCTTCCCTGGTTGAGGAATCGGCCCGCCTGCTGGGGCGCATCGACGTACTGGTGAACAACGCCGCGCTGTACGTCGAGGAGCCGGTGGCGGGGTCGCGGCGGCTCGGGCATCCGCTGGCAGAGACGCCGTACGACGAATGGGTCGCGGCCTGGCGGCGGACCCTCGCGGTCAATCTCGAAGGGGCTGCCCACGTGACGTGGTGCGTGGCCCGCCACATGCTCGACGTCGAGCCGGCAGACGGTGTACGGCGGGGTGCAGTCGTCAATGTTGGTTCGCGCGGCGCCTACCGCGGTGAGCCGGACGTACCGGCGTACGGGGCTGCCAAGGCGGGATTGCACGCTCTCGGCCAATCCCTTGCCGTCTCGTTGGCGCCACATGACATCACCGTGACGTCAATCGCGCCCGGATTCATCGCCACCGACCTGACCGCCGGCATGCTGGACGGTCGCGGCGGCGACGCGATCCGAGCCCAGAGTCCCTTCGGCCGAACCGCCACCGCCGAGGAAGTGGCCGCAGCCATCCATTGGCTCGCCTCTTCCCCGGCCGGCTGGTCCTCCGGCGCCGTCCTCGACTTCAACGGCGCCTCGTACCTGCACTGATTCAGCTGCCGTAGACCTCCAGTTCGACGATCCGGGAGTAGGTGTTGCCGTTGCCGGCCAGGCAGAGGATGCGTACGGCGTCCGTCTGGACCGGATCGAACGTCGACACGACGTGGCCGAGGGTGTTGCCGCGGACCTGGGCCACGGTCTGCCAGTCGCCGGTGCCGCTGCGGACCTGGACGTCCCAGTCGCGCAGGCCGTTGGTCGCGGCCGGCCACTGCGCCGTGTCGAGGGTGTAGAGCTCGACGCGGTTGATCGTGGTCGGCGCGGCCAGGGTGACGGCGTAGTTGTCCGGGAAGACGGCGCGGGTGCCGTCGTTCCAGCCGGTCAGCGTGTCCCAGTGCGCGGAGTCGTGGTCGCCGTCGACCCCACCGCAGACCGCGAAGTTGCCGTGCGTCGACGAGGCAGTGGCCTGTTCGCCGAGCGCCACGTTGCTGCCAGGACCCTTTGCAGGCAAGGGATTCACGGTCACCGGCACCGTCACCTTGGAGCGGTCGACCTCGAGCTCGATCGAGTAGTTGCCGGGCTGGGTATCGCGGGGAACTCGGACCTCGACCGGCGCGGAGACCGGCTGGTCGGGGTCGACGGCCGGGAGCCAGGACGAGAACAGTTCGCGGGACAGTTGCAGCGGACCACGTGGATCCAGCGTGAGGTCGGCGTACCGGTCCTCGGCTCCGGTGTTGGTCATGGTGAGCGTCAGGTTGCCCGGGAAGCAGGGCAGGCCGACAACGCTCAGTTGCGTGGGTTGCACCGACACCTGTACGTCGGTCCGCGGCGGCGCGCCATTGGTTGCCTGGGGCAACGCAATTGCTGCCGCGACCGCCGTCCCGAGGGCGACGGCCGATTGCCATCGAATCGTCATCGCTGTCTCCTCAGAGGATCTGGATGCCCGGGCGGTTGTCCTCGACGAGGAGCTTGGCGCGGGTGCTGACGGTGCCGTTCGGGATGCTGACCTTGTCGACCACGCGGTAGTCGGAGATCCAGCGCTGCGGGGTGATGCTGCAACTCACGTATCCGCGCTGGAAGTTGCCGAACTTGATGTGCGGGTTCTCCTTCATCAGCGTCACGCCGCCCGGGTCGAGGTCCATCCCGTCCATCGCGGACGAGATCGACGTACCGACGAACTCGGTGCCGACGGTCGGTGAGTCGGGGTTCGTGAAGTCCAGCTTGAGGTCGGACGCCACGCTGCGGTGCAGGTCGCCACCGATCGAGACCAGGTTGCGGAGCTTGCGCTCGTAGGCGGCGCCGAGGATGCGGTTGCGGGACGCTTCGTAGCCGTCCCAGGTGTCCATCGGGACCAGAACCTCGGGGCCTTCCTTCACGTCGAGGCGGGCCAGCGCGTTCTGCTGCGCGAGCACGTTCCAGCGCGCTGGCGAGGCCGCCCAGCCGTCGAGCAGCCACTTCTCCTGAGCGGCCCCGGTGATCGAGCGAGCGGGATCCTTGGTCTCCGGGCCAGGCGCCTTCGAACCGTCGCCGTACGCCTGGTCCGAGCGGTACTGCCGGGTGTCGAGGACGCTGAACTCCGCCAGCCGGCCGTACTTGATCCGCCGATAGAGCTGCATGTCCGGGCCCTTCGGCAACTGCGCGAGCCGCAGCGGCATGTGCTCCCAATACGCGCGGAAGGCGTTCGCGCGCCGTACCAGGAACTGCGCGGGCGGAGCGCTCGGATGCGCCTCGTCGGCCCAGTTGTCGACCACCTCGTGGTCATCGAGCGTGACCACCCAGGGCGCGGATGCGTGGGCCGCCTGGAGGTCAGGGTCCATCTTGTACGACGCGTAGCGGACGCGGTACTCGTCCAGGGTGACCGTCTGCTGCGTCATCCAGGGCTCGTTCGAGTGCGGCCGGATGCCGCGGTCGATACCGAACTCGTAGATGTAGTCGCCAAGGAAGAACACCACGTCGTGCTCGCGCTTGGCCATGTCGGCGTACGCCGTGTACCAGCCTTCCCACCATGCCTGGCAGGACGCGAAGGCCAGCGACATCTCGTCGACGACCGCGTTCGGCGCCGGCGCGGTCCGGGTCCGGCCGACCGGACTGAGCTTCCCGTTCACGCGGAAGCGGTACCAGTACTCCCGCCAGGGACGCAGCCCGCGGACATCGATGTGTACCGTGTGGCTCGCCTCAGGCCGGGCCTGGGTCGTGCCCTGCCGGACGATCCGCCGGAACCGCGGATCCTCGGCGACCTGCCACCCGACCTCGACCGGACGACGATTCATCCCGCCGAACGGCGTCAGCGGATCCGGCGCGAGCCGCGTCCAGATCACCACCGCATCCGGCAACGGATCCCCGGACGCCACACCGAGCGTGAACGGATCCCGCCGGTCCCCACGACCGGTAGCCCCAGCCAGCGCCTGCCCCACCCCAGGCAGGTCGCCGGCCAGCGCCAAGGCCGCCGCGGCTCCGGTGACAGTCAGAAAGCCTCGTCGAGTACTACCCACACGCACGCTCATCGGCACCAACCCACCCGATCATCCGCCGGTGAAAACTTCCGCGGCAGGTAGGTTTCTACCTGCCTAACGCCACGTTACGAGAAGTTCTCACACATCAGCGTGAAATGACCGATTCCGGACTTCGTCGGCGCGGGAGTCACCTTGAGCACCCACCAACCATCCGCCACCCCGCCAAACGGTTGAACCGTGCTCAACGTCGCCCGGCCAGCACACCTTGAGCACTCCTCAACCACCGTCCGGCCGCACACATGGTTGACCCGTGCACAACGTCGTACCAGCTCGTGTGGAGAGCCCTTAACCAACCGGCTTTGGCACTGAGCCGACAGACACCCCTACCCGCGCTTGACCGAAGACAGCAGGAGCTGGGCGACGTCCTGGACCTCTACCTCTTCGCGGGCCGACCCGTCGGCCTGCTTGGCGGTGAGGCCGTCGGAGAGCATCACTCGGCAGAACGGGCAGCCGGTGGCGATCTTGTCGGCGCCGGTTTCGACGGCTTCGGTGGTGCGGTTGACGTTGATCCGGGTGCCGACCTTCTCTTCCATCCACATCCGGGCGCCGCCGGCACCACAGCAGAACGACTTGGTCTTGTTCCGCGGCATCTCGGCGTACTCGGCGCCGGGGATGATGTCGAGCAGTTCGCGCGGGGCGTCGTACACCTGGTTGTGCCGGCCGAGGTAGCACGGGTCGTGGTAGGTGATCTTCTGGCCGTTGAGTGTGCTGTCGGCGGGGGCGACCGGGGTCAGCTTGCCCTCGCGGACCAGGCGGTTGAGCAGCTGGGTGTGGTGGATGACGTCGAGCTCGACGCCGAGCTGCGAGTACTCGTTCTTCAGCGTGTTGAAGCAGTGCGCGCAGGTGGAGACGACCTTCTTCGCGCCGGTCTCCTTGAAGACCTCCGCGTTCTGCATCGCCAGCTGCTGGAAGACGAACTCGTTGCCGGACCGCCGGGCCGGGTCACCGGTACACGTCTCACCATCACCCAGTACGGCGAACGTCACGCCGGCGATGTTGAGCAGTTCGGCCACGGCCTGCGTGGTCTTCTTCGCGCGGTCCTCGTAGGCGCCGGCGCAACCGACCCAGAACAGGTACTCGACCTCGGCCAGCGTCTCGACATCGGTGCCGACCTGCTTGACCTCGAACGGCAGGTCCTTGGCCCAGTCCATCCGGCCGGACGGGCTCATGTTCCACGGGTTGCCCTTGTTCTCCAGGCCCTTGAACAGCCCGTTGAGCTCGGACGGGAACGACGACTCGATCAGCACCTGGTAGCGGCGCATGTCCATGATCGCGTCGACGTGCTCGATGTCGACCGGACACTGCTGCACGCACGCGCCGCACGACGTACAGGCCCAGAGCGCTTCTTCGTCGATGACCGCGACATCGGCCGGACCGACCAGCGGCTTCTCCTGCTCGTCGAGCACCAGCTGCGACAGCGACTTGCGCTCGTCGTCGGAGGAGGCCAGCAGGTACGGCGCCTTCGCGTACGCGTGCTCGCGCAGGTTCATCATGATCAGCTTCGGCGACAGCGACTTGTCGGTGTTCCAGGCCGGGCACTGCGACTGGCAGCGACCGCACTCGGTGCACGTGGTGAAGTCGAGCAGGCCCTTCCAGGTGAAGTCCTCGACCTTGCCGACCCCGAGCGCCGCGTCCTCGTCGAGCTCGTCGATGTTCTCGAAGTCGATCGGCTCGCCCTTGACCATGATCGGCTGCAGCGCACCGAGCGCCGTACCGCCGGCGGCCTCGCGCTTGAACCAGATGTTCGGCCAGGCGGTGAAGCGGTGCCAGGCAACCCCCATGGTCGCGTTCAGCGAGATGGTGATCATCCACGCGAAAGAGATGATGATCTTGATCATCGCGACCAGGTAGACGGTGTTCTCGAGCGTGTGCTCGGACAGGCCGCCGAACAGCGCGTCGCCGACGAACCACGTGCTCGGGAAGTGGAACTTGCTGCCCGCGCCGAGCGCGTACTCCAGGCCGCGCAGCAGCACGATGGAGACCAGTACGCCGAAGATCGTGTACTCGACGTAGTACGCCTGCCAGGCCCGCGACCCGAAGAACCGGCTGTACCGGCCCTCGGAGCCCCGCGGCAGGTGCCGCAGCCGGATCGCCATCAGACCGATGATCGAGACCAGACCGGTCCAGGTCAGGAACTCACTGACCCACTCGAAGACGAACCAGTGCCCGATGATCGGCAGCGCGTAGTGCGCGTCGAACAGCTGCCCGAACGCCGTCACCAGGCTGAGTACCAGCCCGAGGAAGCCGAACGCGACGAACCAGTGCAGGACGCCGATGTGGCTCCACTGCAGCATCCGGGTGTGGAGGAGGGTCTCCTTGGCCAGCGTGACGCTGCGCTGCCCCGGCTGGTCGGTGCGGCCAGGTGCCGGCTGCCCCAGCTTGATGACGGACACGATGTGCCCGATCGTCTTGCCGAACAACGCGACGCCGACCAAGGCGATCGCGAGCGACACGATGATGGCGAGGATCTGCATACCAGCGATGTTATTGGTTGGTTACTGGTGAGTCATGGCGATGCGGCAATCGTCACGCCAGCGTGTTCCGTCTCACTAGTGGCGCACAGGGCACCCTTAGGTCGCCCTAAGTAGCGACTCAGTCGACCAGGCGGTCCAGTCGCGCGGCCACTGCGGCGCGGCGCGGGTCGTGGGTGGGGAGGCCGGTGTTCAGCACCTCGAAGATCTCCAGGTCCTCGGCGCCGGTGGCGGTCTGGGAGAAGTGCCACAGCAGCTCGGTATCACCGGAGTCGAGCACGCTGCGCCGGACGGTCGCGTCCAGCTCATCGCGCTCGGCGCGGACAGCCGGGGCATCGGAACGCGCGAGCAGCGGGCCGGTATAGAGGTCGACCGCAGTCCGCAGATCACCGCCGCGCAGTGCCTTCTGTACGTCGGTCACGTCGCCGGTGACATCGGCGATGATCCGGTAGGGCTTCGTGTCGAGGACCCCGCCGCCGAGCAGATTCCGCAGCCGGTGCATCTCGGCGCGGACAGTCGTCGGGTTCCCCTCGTCGCCGTACAGCTGGAGCATCAGTTGCTCGGCAGTCAGTCCGGACGGGTGCAGTAAGAGAAGAGTCAGTACTTCGGCCCGCCGCAAGGTGAGCGCGATCTCGCGGCCGCCGACCACGGCGAGCGGTTGGCCGGCGCCGAGCAGCTGCAACCGCAACGACGGTCGGGTACGGCGGATCGCCGTACCGGGGATGCGGAGCAGGTAGCCCTCGTCGAGCTGCTCGATGAGGCCTTCGCGGCCGTCACCGAGGTCGATCCGGTCGGTGTCGGCCGGCACGATCAGGCGGTCCGGCAGCCATTCAAGCGGCTGTACGGCGAGCACGCGGCCGGACGGGGTGAGCAGCGCACCCGGCGAATCGCCTAGCGCGACCAGGTGCTGCATGTTGCGAGCGCGAAGCATCTCGTCGGACGCGGCCATCCGGACCCGTAGTTGTCCCTCGGCGAGCTGGGCGGCGGCCGTCACCAGCGCGACCATCGCGGGATGGACAGTGCGCAGTGGTCCCGAGACGTCGACCGCTCCGAGCAGCTTGCCGGTGTCCGGGTCGTGCACCGGGGCGGCCGCGCAGGTCCACTCGTGGATCCGGCGAACGAGGTGCTCGGCCGAGTGGATCTGCACCGGCCTTCCGACGGCGAGCGACGTACCCATGCCGTTGGTGCCGATCTGGTCCTCGGACCACACTGCCCCTTCCGACAACGCGATCCGATCGGCCTGACGCCGTACAGCGGCTGATCCTTCGCGCCACAGAATCATCCCCTGGGCGTCGGTGATGATCATGATGTGCGACGCCTCGTCGGCGATCGTGGTCAGCGTCTGCCGCAGCACCGGCAGGACCGCTTGCAGCGGATGGTTGGCCCGGACCGCCTCCAGTACGTCGTTGTCGACGACCACCGGGGGAGCGTCCAGCTCGGGGTCGACCGCAGCCGCCAGCGACCGCTGCCACGACTCCGCGACCAGTCGGCGGGGTGCTCCGGGCACACGGTGGCCACCGAGCACTTCGTCGTACAGCGCACTCAACCGGCGCGCCTCATCCGCCGCGTCCATCGCCTCACCTCGAGCCTCACACCGCATGCAACGTCGGTGCAACGTCGCCCTCCGTAGATTCCGCCTCAGGTATCCCGAGGAGGACCTATGACGATCTTCGCAGCTCCTGGGCAGGATGGCAGCCCGGTGACCTACAAATCCCGCTACGACCACTTCATCGGTGGTGAGTGGGTCGCACCCGCCAAGGGCGCGTACTTCGAGAACCCGTCGCCGATCACCGGCGAGAACTTCACCGAGATCGCCCGCGGTACGGCGGACGACGTCGAGCGCGCCCTCGACGCCGCCCACGGTGCCGCGCCGGCCTGGGGCCGCACGTCACCGGCCGAACGCGCCAACGTGCTGAACAAGATCGCCGACCGGATCGAGGCCAACCTCGAACTGCTCGCGGTCGCCGAGAGCTGGGACAACGGCAAGGCCGTGCGGGAGACGCTGGCCGCCGACATCCCGCTCGCGATCGATCACTTCCGGTACTTCGCCGGGGCGTTGCGGGCTCAGGAGGGGTCGGTCTCGGTGATCGACGACGACACGATCGCCTACCACTTCCACGAGCCGCTCGGCGTGGTCGCGCAGATCATCCCGTGGAACTTCCCGATCCTGATGGCGACCTGGAAGCTGGCTCCGGCGCTGGCTGCCGGCAACGCCGTCGTACTGAAGCCGGCCGAGCAGACCCCGGCCTCGATCCACGTGCTGCTTGAGCTGATCGCCGACCTGATCCCACCCGGTGTGCTCAACGTGGTCAACGGTTTCGGCGTCGAAGCCGGCAAACCGCTTGCCTCTAGCAACAGAATCGCCAAGGTCGCGTTCACTGGTGAGACCACGACCGGCCGGCTCATCATGCAGTACGCCTCGGACAACATCATCCCGGTGACGCTGGAGCTCGGTGGCAAGAGCCCGAACATCTTCTTCGACGACGTGGCGAACGCCCGGGACGAGTTCTACGACAAGGCGCTCGAGGGGTTCACGATGTTCGCGCTGAACCAGGGCGAGGTCTGTACCTGCCCGTCGCGGGCGCTGATCCAGTCGTCGATCTACGACCAGTTCCTCGGCGACGCGACCGCGCGCACGCAGGCGATCAAGACCGGCAACCCGCTCGACACCGACACGATGATCGGTGCGCAGGCGAGTAACGACCAGTACGAGAAGATCCTCGCCTACATCGACATCGGCAAGGCCGAGGGCGCCAAGGTGATCACCGGTGGCGAGCGGTCCGACCTCGGCGGCGACCTGAGCGGCGGGTACTACATCCAGCCGACGATCTTCGAGGGCGACAACAAGATGCGGATCTTCCAGGAGGAGATCTTCGGCCCGGTCGTCTCGGTGACCCGGTTCGACGACTACGCCGACGCGATGAAGATCGCCAACGACACCCTGTACGGGCTCGGGGCCGGCGTCTGGTCGCGCGACATCAACACGGCGTACCGGGCCGGTCGCGAGATCCAGGCCGGCCGCGTCTGGACGAACTGCTACCACGCCTACCCGGCGCACGCGGCGTTCGGCGGGTACAAGAACTCCGGCATCGGCCGCGAGAACCACAAGATGATGCTCGACCACTACCAGCAGACGAAGAACCTGCTGGTCAGCTACAGCCCGAACAAGCTCGGGTTCTTCTGATCGTGGTCGTCGAAAAAGTGCGCTTGAGTGAGGCTGCGGGGGATCTGCTCCGCAGCCTTACCGAGACCCACGGGCCGCTGATGTTCCATCAGTCCGGTGGGTGTTGTGACGGCAGTTCGCCGATGTGTTTCCCGGAAGGCGAGTTCCGGGTCGGTCCGGCCGACGTGCACCTCGGCGACCTCATGGTCGAGGGGCTCGAGCAGCCGATCGGCTTCTGGATGGCCGCCGATCAGTACGAGTACTGGAAACACACGCAGCTCACTGTCGACGTCGTGAAGGGGCGCGGCAGCGGCTTCTCGGTCGAGGCGCCGGAAGGCGTCCGCTTCCTGATCCGCTCCCGCCTCTTCACCGACACCGAGTCCGAAACCCTCGGCCTCCTCTGAAGCGAGTGCCGACCGTCCGGTGGCGTTGCCGGACGGCCGGCACTCTTCAGAGATCCAGTACGGCGTTGTAGATGGCGGTGCTGTCGGAGCCTGGCAGCGCGTCTTTCAGGCGGAGGATCGTGCGTTGCTGCTCTGCGGTCGCCGAGGCGATCCTCTGAGCGTGGTCGGCGTGGGGGCGGTCGATGACGTGTAGCCAGAAGGTCAGGTCTATCTTCCAGGTCGTGGTGTGCAGTACGGCGTAGTACCGCTCGTCGGTGATTGCCGGGGTGGGCCGTCGGTCCCCGCGTTCGTCCTGGAAGTCGATGGACTGGATCTGCACCCTGTTTGCGAGTGTGGTCAGGCCGGTCAGCACGGTTGCCGTGGTCGCGTCCGGGGCGTCGAACATGACGTCCAGATCGCGGGTCACCATCAGCCCGGATCGCGCGCTGCCGATCATCGTCGGTTGCCAGGGGAACGCCGTACCGAGGTCCAGTCGGTCGAACAGCTCATGAGCTTCGGATTGCAGGGCGTGGGCCCGGTCGGCGAGGGACATGCGTCCATTCTCCGGAAAGTCGCGGGGAATCCTTCAGTATTTTCCCGATCGGGCAAAACGCCGTCCTGACGCGGAAAATCGGGGGTCTTCGGGCCGGGTGTCACGGGTCGTCCCGTGACATTTGTCAGAGGCGTAATCGCTGGCACCGAATCCCTTGCCGGGCGGACGATTTCGAGCACCATCCACTGTCGGTCACCGCCCTTCCGACCAATCTTTTCGGGGCGGTGGCCTGCCCATCCGAGGAGTTCTGTTGAGGCAACGGATTCTCGTCACCGCCCTGGGCGCCGGCGCACTGGCCGTCGCGGGACTGACCGCACCTGCTGGGGCCTACGCGGCCCCGATCACCCCCTACACCGCCGGGAAGCACGCGGCGCAGGTGTGTTCGGCCGCCAAGGCCAAGCACACCGCGAGCTGCCACGCGATCAAACTGGTCGCGAGCAACGGCGTCACCCCCGCGGCAACCGCCCCACCGGCCACCGGTCTCACCCCGACCGGCCTGCGGGACGCCTACAAACTGAACGGACTGAGCGCAGGCGGCCGGACCGTCGCGATCGTCGACGCGTACGGCTACCCGAACCTGGAGCGCGACCTCGGCGTCTACCGCTCCCAGTTCGGCCTGTCCGCGTGTACGACGGCCAACGGCTGCCTGAAGATCATCAACCAGACCGGCGGGACCACCCTGCCGACGTTCAACGCCGGATGGGCCGGCGAGCAGGCACTCGATGTCGACGCGGTGTCGGCAGCCGCGCCGGACGCGAAGATCCTCGTCGTACAGGCCAAATCCGCCAGCTTCGCCGACCTCGGTACGGCGGTCCAGACGGCCGCCAAGCAGGCCGGGGTGGTTGCCATCTCCAACAGCTACGGCGGTGGCGACGCATCCGACAGCGACTACGGCACGTACTACAACCACCCTGGGATCGCGGTGACCGCGTCGACCGGTGACGACGGCTACCAGGGCGGCAGCTACCCGGCCTCTTCGTCGTACACAACGGCTGTCGGCGGTACGTCGCTCGTTGCCGCGAGCAACACCCGCGGCTGGAGCGAGACCGTGTGGGACGGCGCCGGCTCCGGCTGTTCGACGTACAACACCGCGTTGAGTGCGGCCGCGTCGTTCGGCACCGGCTGCTCGAAGCGGGCGATGGCCGACGTGTCAGCCGCGGCCGATCCGGGCAAGGGCGGGATGGCGATCTACTACCCGACCAGCAAGACCGCGTCGACCTGGGCGCAGTTCGGCGGGACGAGTGAGGCGGCGCCGATCATTGCCGCGGTCTACGCGCTGTCCGGCAACACCACCGGCTACGCGAACGCGTTGCCCTACGCACACCCGGGCTCGCTGTTCGATGTGACCATCGGCAGCAACGGAAGTTGCCCCACCACCCAGTGGTGCAACGCCCGCACCGGCTGGGACGGACCGACCGGACTGGGTACGCCGAACGGAGCAGCCGCGTTCTGAGCACCACTGAACGAGCGGCCGGGCCCCTACCGCGATGGGGGTCCGGCCGTTTGCCTACGCCCATTTCGGCGTCGCATTTAGTAATGTGCCGAGCACGAAGGACAACCCTCGTCTCCGCGCCATTCCGGGGAGATCACTTCCCCGGCACCGGATCCACGCTTAAGGTCAGGCGCGGACGGGTCGCGGAGGGCGATCCGCGCAGGTGACTTTTCTGGAGTATCGCTGTGACCACATCACGCAGACGGCAGGGGCTTCTTGCCATCTCCGCCGTCTCCGCCGTCAGTCTGCTGGCCGTTTCGATGGCCGGCGGCGCGACGGCCAGCCCGCAGGCCGGCCCCGGTGAAGGCAAGGACGCCAAGTCCGCGGGGATCGAGAGCAAGGAGCGGAAGGGCCACTACGACGCCCGGACGCCGAACGCGAAGACGACCTACAACCGTGCCGCCAAGGTGGCCGGCAAGGAGTCTGACGCGTCGGAGAAGTTCCGCAACTCACTCGGTACCCAGGGCGTCGTCGAGCTCGACGCGAACACCGGGACCCCGGCCCAGGTCACGAAGCTGGACGGGTTCCTGACCGGTCGCAGCGGCCGGAAGGCCCAGGACATCGCCCTGTCCTACGTGAAGACGCACCCCGAGGTCTTCAAGCTCGCCGCCGCCGACCTGGCCACGCTGAAGCTCCGCAAGGACTACGTCGACGACCTCGGCACCCACCACATCTTCTGGACCCAGGTGGTCGACGGGATCGAGGTCTTCGGCAACGGCCTGAAGGCGAACGTCACCAAGCACGGCCAGCTGATCTCGGTGATGAGCGCCCCGGTCGCCGGCCTGACGCCGGCCGCCCAGGCCCGCTCGGCCGCCCCGGCGGTCTCCGCCGACAAGGCCCGCGAGACCGCGGTCAAGGACATCTCCGGTACGGCGGCCGAAGCCACCGCGAAGACCACCGGCAACAACGTCACCTGGAGCAACGGTGACAAGGCGCAGCAGGTGTGGTTCCACACCGCCGACGGCCTGCGGAAGGCCTGGTCGACGTACGTGAACGCGGGTGGCCGCAAGGTCTACACCCACGTCATCGACGCCCAGACCGGTGGCCTGCTGTACCGCCGCGACCTGTCCAGCGAGGGCAACGGCGACGCGTTGGTCCAGGACAACTACCCGGGTGCCGCCAAGGGGGGCACGCAGCGGGTCGAGAACCTGATCTACAACAAGTGGCTGCCGAAGAACGCCAAGTCGCTGCTCGAAGGCACCTCGGTCGCGGCCTGGGCCGACATCAACGACGACAACCAGCCGAACGCCGGCGAGACCGTCAAGGTCCCCGGCACCAAGACCGGCGCCGAGCACAAGATCGTGCCGTTCCAGAGCTCGTCGTCGTTCTGCTCCGCCTCGTTCATCTGCACCTGGGACCCGGCCAAGCCGGACTCCTGGAAGGCGAACATGAACCAGGACGTCACCAACGGCTTCTACCTGGCCAGCAACTTCCACGACTGGCTGGCCAAGCCGCCGATCAGCTTCACCAAGGCGGCCGGCTCGTTCGACGCCGACGGTGGTGACCCGGTCCTGCTGAACGCGCTCGACGGTGCGGCCACCGGCGCCGGCGGCGGCCCCGACGCCAACCACGTCGACAACGCGAACATGAACACCCCGCCGGACGGCACCCCGCCGACCATGCAGATGTACCTGTTCCACGCGCCGGGCGAGAGCGACGAGCAGAGCGGCTACGTGCCGAGCAGCTCGTCCAACGACGCGAGCATCCTGTACCACGAGTACACCCACGGTCTGTCGAACCGCCTCGTCGTCGACGCCGGCGGCAACTCGACGCTGAACAGCATCCAGGCCGGCGCTATGGGCGAGGCGTGGAGCGACTTCTACGCGATGGACTACCTGGTCGCGCACGGCCTGGAGAAGGACACCACGGCCGCGGGCGAGGTCCAGGAAGGCAAGTACGTCTCGCACGGTGCGCTGTTCCGCACCCAGGCGATCGACTGCCGCGTCAAGGCGGTCAGCCCGAACTGCGTCGGGCGCGATGGTTCGAAGGGCGGCTACACGTACGGCGACTTCCCGACCATCGGTGGCGCACCCCAGGTGCACGCCTCCGGTGAGCTGTGGGCCCAGACCCTGTGGGACCTGCGTGAGCGGTTCGGCCGTGCCTACGCCTTGAGCATCATCACCCGCGCGATGGAGCTGGCACCTTCCGACCCGACCATGCTCGACATGCGCAACGCGATCGTGCAGGCCGACCTGGTCGCCAAGGGGGGCAAGAACGCCGGCATCATCTGGCAGGTCTTCGCCAACCGTGGCATGGGCTGGTACGCCGGTGTCATCGACGCCGGGGACGCCTTCCCGGCCGAGGACTTCCACATCCCGCCGAAGGGCAAGACCACCACGCTGACCGGCACCATCACCGACAAGGACACCGGCAAGCCGATCCCGAACGCGCTGGTCTACATCGGTGGCCACTCGTCGGGCTACGCGGGCGACTACGCCGCAACCACCGACGCCGCCGGCAAGTTCGCCATCACCAAGGTTGCTCCGGGCACCTACCCGAAGCTGGTCGTGGCCTCTCCGGGCTACGAGCTCGCCGTCAACCCGGTCACCGTCAAGGCTGGTTCCTCGGTCGCATACGCCGTACGGCGTAACTGGGCGGCTGCCTCCGGTGGCGGTGTGATCACCGACTTCAACGGTCCGGACCTGAGCGACTACGCCTGTGGTCCGGGTGGCGCGATCGACAACGCCCAGGGCACCGGCTGGGGCAGCACCACCGGTGACGACAACGGCACCCCGACCAACGTGATGATCCCCAAGCACATCGACATCAAGCTCCCGTCGAAGGTGACCATCGACTCGTTCAAGGTCGACCCGTCGAACGTCTGCGGTGACCCGGCCAGCGCCTCCACCGGCCAGTACCGGATCGAGACCTCGGCCGACGGCACCACCTGGGCCACCGCCCAGGAAGGCACCTTCACCGGCGCCAACCGCGGCAAGTACAACCTCCTCACCCCGACCGGCAACGCGACCGGCGTCCAGTACGTCCGGTTCGTGATGCTCAGCCCGCAGGTCCCGGACTTCCCGAACGCCTGCCCCGGTCCCTTCGGTGGCTGCTCCTACACCGACATGACCGAGATCCAGGTCTTCGGCAAGTAGCAGTCCCGCACCACTGACTGTGGCGGTCACCCACCCGGGTGACCGCCACAGCTGCGTTTCACCGGTTCGTTGCCGCGGTCGGGTTCGGGCCGGGCTCGGGTGTCGACAGCTCGAGGAACCAGCCCTTCTGCCGCTGCACCACCGAGAGCGTGAACTCCCGGCACTGGTCTCGGCCCTGGGGCACGGTGACAGTGCCCATCGCGAGGTAGCCGGCTTCGCTGTGCCGGGCCACGGTGACCCGCGCCCCGGTGAAGTCCGACCCACGGCAGTTGTCGATCAGCCGCCGGGCCGCCTCCTTGCGGCCGTGCCGGTTCCGTTCGGCGAGCGCGTTCAAACGGTCCTCATCCTGCGTCGCGAGCGCGTGGAGTGCGCTGTCGGCAGCTGCTTGAGGTGTCTCGGCACCGCTCGGTTCACCGATCTTTCCGGTGGCTGCAGCGGCCGCGACGGCCACGATGACAACCGCGACCGCACCGGCGGTGGCGGTGGCGAGCAGAACCTTCATGGCACCAGCTCCTAGTTCGCGTGGGACTGGTGAGACGCCGGGCGGACGCGGTCTGTTGGTGGCATTCACAGAGTGAGACCGGGCGGTAACCGGCCGGCCCATCCACAGAGTGAGATCGGGCAAGTAAGTCTAGTTGGTTGGTTTAGTTTCTGGGGGTGGATGCAGGGAGCGGTCGGTCGGGGCTGCGCTCAGGTGGGTGGAGCGCCGACCGAGCCGCGCTCGATCAAGGTCGGTACGACGGTGGTGCGGCGGACCCGGCGGTTGGTGTCGACCGTGGCGGTGACGCGGGCGACGACGTCGGTGACCAGGTCGTCGAGGGGCCAGTGGAAGCTGGACAGGGGTGGCGTCAGCAGCTGGGAGAGCGGCTGGTCGTCGTAGCCGAGGAGCGAGAGGTCGTCGGGGACGCGGAGGCCGAGCTCGCGACTCGCGGCGTACACGCCGAAGGCCATCGAGTCGGCGAGCGCGAGGATGCCGGTCGGGCGCGGGGTGCTGGTGAGCAGGGTGCGGGCCACGTCGGTGGCGCCGGCCAGGTCGTGCGGGCACTGGACGATGCGGATCCTCAGTTTGAGGCTGGCCGCGACCCGCTGCGCGATCTCCTCGGCCGGGCGCTCGATCTCGGCGCGCAGGGTCGGGCTCAGTACGGCGACCTCGCAGTGGCCGGCCTCGGCCAGCCGGCGCAGCGCCGTACTGACTCCGGTCTCGTTGTCGAAGACGACCTCGGACTTCGCCTTCGCGCCCGGGAGTGCGTCGCCGATGGCGATCACCGGGGCCTGCTCCGCGATCGTGGACCAGCCGGGCGCGGCCGGGTCGATCGGGATCACCACGATCGCGTCGGCGCGGTGATCGACCAGGTGCTGGGCCAGCTCGAGCTGGCGGCCGGCGTCGCCGGCGGAGTCGATGATCCACGCGTTGCGATCCGGGGCGAGGAGCTCGCGGCCGAGGGCGGCCGCGAGGCGCTGCTGCCAGAGGTCCTCGAGGGATGCGCAGAGTACGCCGATGGAGCCGCTTCGGCCCGAGGCCAGGGCGCGGGCCACGGGGTCAGCCTGGTACCCGAGCCGCTCGGCCGCCTCCTGGACCCGCTGCCGGGTCTCGGGGGTGCCGTGCAGGCCGCGCAACGCGTAGGAGACAGCCGCCATCGACAGGCCGGTGTCCGCCGCGATGTCTTTGAGGGTCGGCCTACGGCCGGTGCCAGACATGCTCCGAACCCTAGCCCGAGCCTCGGACAGAAACTTGACAAGAGGGGCTTTGAAGCGCTTCACTCTCTATGTACTGAAGCGCTTCAATCTGATCAAAGAATACTGGTTCGTCAGGTATCGGCCCGGAAGGGGGAGCTGTGATCGACATCCACCAGCACCTCTGGCCGGCCGAGTTCGTCGACCGCCTCCGGGCCCGGACCGAGCCGCCGTACCTGGACGGCTGGACGTTGCACACCGCGACCGAGACGCCGTACGAGGTGGATCCGGCCGCGCACGACATCGAGGCCAGGGTCGCGATCGAGCGCGAACTCGGCACGGACCTCGCGGCGGTGTCGCTGTCGAGCCCGCTCGGTATCGAGTCGCTCGGCGACGACGCCCTGCTCGACGCATGGCACACCGGTGCGGCCGGACTGCCCGAGCCCTTCAAGGCCTGGGCATCGGTGCGACTGCCCGAGCCGGACTTCGATGAGGCGAAAACCCTTCTGGACAAGGGATTCCTGGGCTTCCAACTTCCCGCGCACGTGCTGACCACGCCCGCCGACTGGTCGACGTACGGCGAGCTACTCGCGATCGCCGAGGGTTGGGACCGGCCGGTGCTCGTGCACCCCGGGATCGCCGTCCCGGCCGGCGACGTACCCGGCTGGTGGGCCCCGGTGGTCGACTACAGCCAGCAGCTCCAGGCCGCTTGGTGGGCCTGGCATGCGTACGGCGGGCGTCGTGAGTTCCCGCGGTTGCGGATCTGCTTCGCCGCCGCGGCCGGCCTCGCGCCCGTGCACCACGAGCGGCTGACCGCCCGTGGCGGCCGCCTCGGCACCATCGACACCAACCTGTACGTCGACACCTCGAGCTACGGCCCGCAGGGAATCGACGCGGTCGCGCGGGTCCTCGGTATCGACCAGGTCGTGCACGGCACCGACCGGCCGTACGCCGGACTCACCGACCTCCGCCAAGGCGCCGCTGCGACCGCAGTGATCCGCCACGACAATCCGAACCGGTTGCTGTTCGGGGGAGACCCCAGCGCCGGCCGTCCATCTCCTGAGAGGGGAGTGCAGTGACTGCTCAGCCCATCGACGCACCCGTCGTCCCGGCACGTCAACCCAGCCGGCTAGTGGATCTCAACAACTGTCTGTCGCTGGATGACCTTCCGGGTCGCGACCTCACCCCCCAGGAGCTCGCCGAGCTGGCCTCGTCGATCGCCGCCCAGCCGCACCTGTGGGAGGACAAGGTCGCCTACAGCGACGACGAGCGTGTCTTCGCATCGCTGCACCGCGACGCGAACGTTGACGTCTGGCTGATCTGCTGGACCCCCGTCAACGACACCGGCTGGCACGACCACGACACGTCCTCCGGTGCCGTCGCTGTCGCCAAGGGCACCCTCGTCGAACACAACCTCGCCATCGGCACCGAGTCGATCGAGACCGAGGTCCCGGCCGGCGCCGTCTACGGCTTCGGGCCCGACCACATCCACCGCATGGTCGGCCGCGACAAGGGCAGCGTCAGCGTCCACGCCTACAGCCCCCCGCTGTGGCGCATGGGCCAGTACTCGGTGAAGGACAACGTCCTCCGCCGCGTCTCGGTTTCCTACGCCGACGAACTACGCCCGATCGACTGAAACGCTCGGCGATAACCGATCGGCGAGGTCCGCACCTGGCGGGTGAAGTGCTGGCGCATGTTGATCGCCGTACCGAAGCCGCAGTGCTGCGCGATCTCCTCGATCGGGATCGTCGTGGTCTCCAGGAGCTCCTGCGCATGCTGGATGCGTTGCCGCAGGAGCCACTGGAGCGGCGTCGTACCGGTCTGCTCACGGAACTTGCGGTTGAGCGTCCGCGGACTGACGGTCGCGTACGACGCCATGTCGGCCAACGTGATCGGTTCGGCGAGGTGGTCCCGGATCCAGCGCATTGTCGGCTCGAGCGAACCGCAGTCCGGACCAGGCTCCGGATGCACGATGAACTGGGCCTGCCCGCCGTCCCGCAACGGCGGTAGGACGATGTGGCGGGCCACCTCAGCGGCGACGGCCGATCCGAAGTCGTTGCGCACCATGTGCATGCACAGGTCGAACCCGGTCGCCGCCCCCGCCGAAGTGAGGACGTTGCCGCAGTCGGCGAACAGGACATTCGCGTCCACCTGAACGTCCGGGAATCGCTCGCCCAGCGCTTCGGCTGACGTCCAATGCGTGGCCGCGATCTTCCCGTCCAGCAACCCTGCCGCGGCGAGCACCAGCGCGCCGCCGCAGATCGACGCGATCCGCACACCGCGCGCATGCGCCTCCCGCAGCAGCGCCACCAGCTCGGCCGACGGATGGCTCACATTGTCCCCGCCCGGCACGATGATCGTGTCCGCCGTGCGAGCGTCCTCCAACGTGTACGGCGCCGTGACCTGGAACAGCTCCAGCCCACCAGGCCCCGACACCGTCGTCCCCGGCCGCTCGGCGCACACGATCACGTCGTACAGGCGTGGGCCCCACAACTCACCCGCGGCCTTCTCCAACGCCCGCGCCGTCCCGAACACCTGTGCCGGAATCGCCACATCCAGCACAGCCGACCGATCCGCCACTACCACCGCGACCCGATGCATGACCACAATCTATCGAACAACGGCATTCTTGCCACTGTCTGATCGGATCACCAGACAGAAGCATGAGACCCATGCTGCTCGTCCAGATCGCTGTCCATGCCCTCGCAGTCCTCTTCTTCATCCTGCTCGGCTACCTCACCGACCGGCTGCTCAATCACGCTGACCAATCCCGAACAACAACGAACTCGACTGCACCATCTCAGGCTGCCGATCAGCGAGACGCGCACACTCGAGCGCGGTCTGCAACGGATCCGGTTCGCTGTCCGGTAGCGCGAGTCCGTTGTAGTGACGGTCGACCATGATGCTCAGCCAGCCGCCGGCCGCGGTCAGCCCGTAGATCGATACGGCGCGCAGGCCGGCTCCCGACAGTTCGGACCGCAACTGCGCCACCGTGTGGTACGTCGCATGCGCCCGTCGGCTCGCCGTTCGGTTGACCGCAACGGCTGCCACGAAGCCGCCGCACTTCGTGACCCGAATGGCTTCCCTCAGTGCGGCCCGGCGATCCTCCAGGTACACCAGGTGGTGCATCAACCCCGACAGGAAAGCCGCGTCGAACTCCTCGTCCTCGACCTGTGGCGCGACCGGATTCAGCATCCGCACGTCGTACCCGTCCGCCCGCAGTCCCCGGGCATGACCTCCTGGACCACCGCCGATATCCGCTACTTTCGCCGGCGGTTCCGGCAGATAGGGGCGCAGCAACTCCCGCACCCGTGCCAGCTCCAGCCGGCCTTCGACACCCGAGCCGAACCGGCTCGCCTCGCAATCGTCATGAATCGTCATGACAACCAACCCTCACCACACTTCACGGCTTCAGGGAGGCCAGATCGCGGGGCATTCAGGGGCATCCTGGGGCAGATTGCCAATCCCCGTTCAGCATCCGCGCCGATCGTTCGCCGAAGGCTCGCCTGGCTTGCGCGACGACCTGCCGTTTCTCAAGCCGGCGACGGAGCAGTGGCCGGGTCCACACAACGCGCCGCCAGCCGACCCGATACTGGATCAAGGTCGAGAACAGCTGGACTATCAACCACTCCGCCGGGGTCGTTCCGTCGGCCTGATCAGGAACCGCGTTCGCCGTCGGCAGTTCGCCGATGTTCATCGATGCCGCCTTCGACGCGGGCGGGCGAGCCCAGGCGAGCCGGGCGTGGATCGTGACCTCAGCACGAAGGAGTTCGACCATGGCGTTGTAGATGCGGCCCAGTTCGGCGCTCTCGCCACTCACCCATCCGGTCGAGTAGGCCAGCGCCGCCTTCAGCTCCGCTCCCATGGCCTCAAGGCGTTGAAGAGTCTCCGGTGAGTCGTCGATCCTGCGATAGATGCGTTCCGGGTACTGGCCCCAGGCGTTGAGTGCCTTGAGGGCGTCGGCGTATCCGTCGCGGATGAGTTCGGCTCGGGCGCCGGTGCGGTCCAGCATCTTCCCGGCCAAGGTTCCCAGCACCGACGATCCGAAAGCGATCGGCACGACCGCTGTCCACCCGGTGACATCGGGCATCGACATCCCCCGCCGCTCGACTGCCGACTCACCCACGATTCTCCGTGGTATCTGGTGAGCCGGCATCGAGAGCGCGCGTCGCCCGGGGCCGGGTTGGAAGATCTCTTGCTGTCAGGCCCAGGATTCGGCGTGGGTGGGGATGCCGTTGGGGGCGGAGAGTTCGGTGGTGATGTCTTCGGCGTCGGGGTCGAGGGGTTCGAAGGGGGCTTCGGGGACTACGTAGGCGCGGGCGCCGGCGAGCATTTCGATGCCGGGGAGTTCGAACCAGGCTTCGCCGACCTCGCGGCTGATCTCGAAGATGGCCTGCTCGGCGGTCTCGACCGGGTCGGCCTCGCCGCCTTCGGAGAGCTCGGCGGGGTGCCGTTCCTGGGCGGCGCGGCCGGCCTCGAGGAGGGTGTCCAGGTCGACTACGCGCAGGTCGAAGCGGGAGACCACGCTGATGATGTGGTCCTCCTCGGTGTCGTCCTCGGCGTCGGGGTCCTCGGTCTCGTCGAGGAGCAGCGGGGTGGTGCCGGTGTGCTCGAAGACGGCGTCGTTCCAGTCGGCGACGAGCTCCTCGAGCGCTGCGTTCTGCTCGTCGAGGGTCTCGTGGTTCTCGGTGCCGTTCATCGCGAGCAGGGCCTCGGTGTGGGCCTGCAGTCGCTCGGCGAGCTTGCGGCTGGCCTCGGCGAGGGCCTCCCGGCTCTCGGTGGAGAAGAACTGCTCGGCGGGGGCGGTGGTGTCCAAATCAGTCACTGGCGGTTCTTCCTCAAATCGGTAGGGCTACTGCCACGCGTAAGTATGAGAGAGACGCGTGAGAGAGCTGTCGGCGGGTGTGAGAGAGCTGCGAGAAGCCTCCTGACGAGGCAGCCAGCGGTGTGCAGTGGAGCCATGAGCAATGTGAGGTGCTGTCGTGGCTGACGTGATCTACCTGGCCGTCACCGTCGTCGTGTTCGCGGCCGTCTGGTTCGCGCTGCGTGGAGTGGAGAAGTTGTGAGCGCCGAGAACGTCGCCGGCCTGGTGGTGGCCGTGGCTCTGGTCCTCTACCTGGTCGCCGCCCTGATCTTCCCCGAGAGGTTCTGATGTCCGACGCCGCCGCCGGCCTGTTGCAGGTCGGCCTCCTGGTCGCGTGCCTGGCCGTGGCCTACCGGCCGCTCGGTGGGTACATGGCCCGGGTCTACACCTCCGAATCCGACCTGCGGGTCGAGCGGGGCGCCTACCGGCTGTTCGGTGTGGATGCGCGGGCCGACCAGACCTGGGCCGTCTACGCCCGATCACTGATCGCGTTCTCCGCGGTCAGCATGTTCCTGCTGTACATCCTCCAGCGGGTCCAGAGTCACCTGCCGCTGTCGCTCGGCCTGCCGAACGTCGAGTCCGGCCTGGCCTTCAACACGGCGGCGTCATTCGTCGCGAACACGAACTGGCAGTCGTATTCGCCCGAGGCGACGATGGGCCATCTGGTCCAGTTCGCCGGCCTCGCCGTACAGAACTTCCTCTCCGCCGCGGTCGGCATCACCGTCGCGATCGCGGTCATCCGCGGCTTCGCCCGGTCCAAGACCGATCGGCTCGGCAACTTCTGGGTCGACCTGACCCGGACAGTACTGCGGGTGTTGCTCCCGATCGCGGTGATCGGGACTCTGGCGCTGGTCGCGATGGGCGTCGTACAGAACTTCTCTGGTGGTCACGAGGTCACCTCGGTGGTCGGCCAGGCGCAGACCATTCCTGGCGGCCCGGTGGCCAGCCAGGAGGTGATCAAGGAGCTCGGCACGAACGGCGGTGGCTTCTACAACGCCAACTCCGCGCACCCGTTCGAGAACCCGAACGGCCTGTCCAACCTCTTCGAGATCTTCCTGCTGCTGCTCATCCCGGTCAGCCTGACCCGGACCTTCGGCCTGATGGTCAAGGACAAGCGCCAGGGCTACGCGATCCTCGGCGTGATGGGCACGCTCTGGGCGGCCTTCACCTTCGCCGCGACCTTCTTCGAGGTCCGTGGCAATTCCTTGGAGGGAAAGGAAACCCGCTTCGGCGAATGGGCCTCCGCGCTCTTCGCCAGCTCAACCACCGGTACGTCGACCGGCGCGGTGAACTCGGCGCACGACTCGTTCACACCCCTTGGCGGCGGTACGGCGCTCTTCCACATGATGCTGGGTGAGGTCTCACCGGGTGGGACGGGTACCGGTCTCTACGGCATGCTGATCCTCGCCGTACTGACGGTGTTCATCGCTGGTCTGATGGTCGGCCGGACACCGGAGTACCTTCGCAAGAAGATCACTGCGCGCGAGATGAAGCTCGTCTCGCTGTACATCCTCACGACGCCGACCGTCGTACTGGTCGGGGCGTCGATCGCGATGGGCCTTGCTGTCGCGCGAGCCTCGATCTTCAACACGGACAGCC
Source organism: Kribbella albertanoniae (assembly GCF_004348455.1). Taxonomy (GTDB): domain Bacteria; phylum Actinomycetota; class Actinomycetes; order Propionibacteriales; family Kribbellaceae; genus Kribbella; species Kribbella albertanoniae. The sequence goes on along the minus strand of NZ_SMKA01000037.1, from coordinate 13,788 downwards.
CGCATGGGTTCACCGAGGTGCTTTATGCGTTCACCTCGGCGGGTAACAACAACGGGTCGGCGTTCGGTGGTCTCAGTGCGAACACCCCCTTCTACAACACGGCCCTCGGCATCGTGATGCTGCTCGGCCGGTTCCTACCGATCGTGCTCGCGCTCGCCCTGGCGGGTTCGCTCGCCAAGCAGCAGCCGGTGCCCGTCACCCAGGGCACGCTGCCCACCCACAAGGCGCTCTTCGTCACGATGCTCGTCGGCGTCGTCCTGATCGTGACCGGCCTGACCTACTTCCCTGCACTCACTCTCGGACCCCTCGCGGAGGGACTGTGACTACCCTGACCAAGGCTCCTGCTGTTGAGCAGCCGCCTGTCCAGAAGAAGGCGCCCTCGGGTCTGTTTGATCCGAAGATGCTGGTGAGCTCGCTGCCGGATGCGCTGCGCAAGCTCGATCCGCGGGTGATGGTGAAGAACCCGGTGATGTTCGTGGTCGAGGTTGGCGCGGTCGCGTCGACCGTGATCGCCTTCACCGACTCCACCGTGTTCGTCTGGTGGATCGTGGTCTGGCTTTGGCTGACGGTGATCTTCGCCAACCTGGCGGAGGCCGTGGCCGAAGGTCGGGGCAAGGCCCAGGCCGAGACCCTGCGCCGGGCCAAGACCGAGACCACTGCCCGCCGGCTCACTGACACCGGGGAAGAGGAGATCCCGGCCGCTCAGCTGCAGCTCGGTGACCTCGTGGTCGTCGAGGCCGGGCAGATCATCCCGGGCGACGGTGATGTCGTCGAGGGTGTGGCAAGCGTTGACGAGTCAGCGATCACCGGCGAATCGGCCCCGGTCATCCGTGAGTCCGGTGGCGACCGCAGTGCGGTCACCGGCGGTACCAAGGTGCTGTCGGACCGGATCGTCGTGAAGATCATGACCAGGCCCGGTGAGAGCTTCATCGACCGGATGATCGCGCTCGTCGAGGGTGCCGCCAGGCAGAAGACACCGAACGAGATCGCGCTGAACATCCTGCTGGCCAGCCTCACGATCGTGTTCCTGATCGCCACGGTCACGCTGCCGACCTTCGCGACGTACGGCGGCGTGCACCTCAGCGTGGTGATCCTGGTGGCCCTGCTGGTCTGCCTGATCCCGACCACGATCGGCGCGCTGCTGTCCGCGATCGGCATCGCCGGCATGGACCGGTTGGTGCAGCGCAACGTGCTCGCGATGTCCGGCCGCGCGGTCGAGGCGGCCGGTGACGTGAACACCTTGCTGCTCGACAAGACGGGCACCATCACGTTGGGCAACCGGCAGGCGGCCGAGTTCATCCCGGTCGCCGGAGTGACCGACACCGAGCTGGCCGATGCCGCCCAGCTGTCCAGCCTGGCCGACGAAACGCCCGAGGGCCGGTCGATCGTCGTACTGGCGAAGAACGGGTACGGACTGCGCGAACGTCATACCGGAGAGTTGCCGCAGGCAACGTTTGTCGAGTTCACCGCGCAGACGCGGATGAGCGGGGTGGACGTTGACGGCCGGCAGGTTCGCAAGGGCGCAGCCGGTGCCGTGAGCAACTGGATCAACAGCCACGGCGGTACGTCGGATGCCCGGCTCGGTGAGATCGTCGACGGCATCTCGGCCTCCGGTGGTACGCCGCTCGTCGTGGCCGAGGCGGTCGGCGGGACGGCTCGTGCGCTCGGTGTGATCCACCTCAAGGACGTGGTCAAGGCCGGGATGCGGGAGCGGTTCGACCAGATGCGCGCGATGGGCATCCGGACCGTGATGATCACCGGTGACAACGCGCTGACCGCGAAGGCGATCGCTGAGGAAGCCGGGGTCGACGACTTCCTGGCCGAGGCGACGCCCGAGGACAAGATGGCACTGATCAAGAAGGAGCAGGAAGGCGGCCGGCTGGTCGCGATGACCGGTGACGGCACCAACGACGCGCCCGCGCTCGCGCAGGCCGATGTCGGGGTCGCGATGAACACCGGGACGTCGGCGGCCAAGGAGGCCGGCAACATGGTCGACCTGGACTCCAACCCGACCAAGCTGATCGAGATCGTTGAGATCGGCAAGCAGTTGCTGATCACCCGGGGTTCGCTGACCACGTTCTCGATCGCGAACGACGTGGCCAAGTACTTCGCGATCCTGCCGGCCCTGTTCGCCGCGGCGTACCCGGGGCTGGACCGGCTGAACATCATGCAGCTGCACTCGCCGGAGACGGCGATCGTCTCCGCGATCGTGTTCAACGCGCTGGTGATCGTTGCCTTGGTCCCCTTGGCGCTGCGGGGTGTTCGCTACCGGCCGTCGTCGGCCTCGGCGATGCTGCGCCGCAACCTGCTCGTGTACGGCGTCGGTGGGCTGATCACGCCGTTCGTCGGCATCAAGCTTCTCGACCTGGTGATCTCGCTGATCCCCGGTCTACGGTGAAAGGTCAATTGATGAGGCAGTTCGGGGTTGCAGCACGCGTGCTGCTGGTGTTCACGGTGGTGCTCGGCATCGCGTATCCGCTGGTGATGACCGGGGTTTCGCAGCTGCTGTTCCACGGCAACGCGAACGGCTCGATCGTGAAGGTGAACGGCAAGGAGGTCGCCTCCGACCTGATCGGTCAGGCCTACGAAGGTGCACAGTGGTTCCACACCAGGCCGTCGGCAGCCAAGTACGACGGGAAGGCCAGCGCGGCCTCGCAGTACGGGCCTAACAACCCCGATCTGCTGAAGCTCGTGAACGAACGGCGTGCGCAGGTGGCTCAGGCGGAAGGTGTCGATCCGTCACAGGTTCCGCCGGATGCTGTGACGGCCAGCGGTTCGGGCCTCGATCCCGCGATCAGTCCGGCGTACGCGGCTCTGCAGGTCAACCGGGTTGCGCGGGAGCGTGGGCTGTCCGTGGCACAGGTGCAGCAGTTGGTGAAGGAGAACACGCACGGTCGCGCGCTGGGTTTCCTGGGAGAGCCCTACGTGAATGTCGTCACTCTCAACGCGGCGCTGGCATGATCACGGTATGAAGCGCGGGCAGCTGCGGGTCTACCTCGGGGCCGCGCCTGGTGTCGGGAAGACGTACAAGATGCTGGGCGAGGGTCAGCGCAGGCTTGCCCGGGGCACCGATGTGGTGATCGGGTTCGTGGAGACCCACGGCCGCGAGCACACCGCGGCGATGCTCGAAGGACTCGAACTGGTACCGCGGCGGATCGTCGACTACCGCGGTGCCAGCTTCACCGAACTGGATCTGGACGCCCTGCTGGCCCGCCGGCCCGAGGTCGCGCTCGTCGACGAACTCGCGCACACGAACGTGCCGGGCAGCAGGAACAAGAAGCGCTGGCAGGACATCGAGGAGCTGCTGGCCGCCGGGATCGACGTGATCTCGGCGGTCAACATCCAGCACCTCGAGTCGATCAACGACGTGGTCGAGAAGATCACCGGCGTACCGCAGCAGGAGACGGTGCCCGATCGTGTGGTTCGGGCGGCGGATCAGATCGAGCTCGTCGACATGACTCCGGAGGCGTTGCGGCGCCGGATGGCCCACGGCAACGTTTATGCGGCCGACAAGATTGATGCTGCCTTGGGCAACTACTTCCGGGTCGGCAACTTGTCCGCCTTGCGCGAGCTCGCGTTGCTCTGGCTGGCCGACCGGGTGGATGCGGGGCTGCAGCAGTACCGCGCTCAGCACGACATCGACTCGACCTGGGAGGCTCGGGAGCGGGTCGTGGTCGCGCTGACCGGCGGCCCCGAAGGCGAGACCCTGATCCGGCGCGCGGCCCGCATCGTCGCTCGCTCTGCCGGCGGAGATCTCCTCGCCGTCCACGTCGCTCGCTCCGACGGGTTGACCGGCGCCGATCCGAAGCGGCTGGCCGAGCAACGCAATCTGGTCGAATCGCTCGGCGGGACCTATCACCAGGTGGTCGGGGACGATGTCCCGGCCGCCCTGCTCACGTTCGCGAAGGCCGAGAACGCGACGCAGTTGGTGCTCGGTGGTTCGCGCCGGTCACGGTGGTCGGCGCTCAGTGGCCCGGGGATCGGGTCGTCGACGATCCGCGATTCGGGCGATATCGACGTACATATCGTCACGCACTCGCAGATGGGCCGCGGGCGGTTGCCGCGGCAGCGGGGGAGCCTGTCGCGGCGGCGGAAGGTGCAGGGTTTCGTGCTGTCGATCCTGCTGCAGCCGGTGTTGGCGCTGGCGCTGGCCCTCGGCGGCGACCAGTTGAATCTGACGAGCGACGTACTGGCCTTCCTGCTGGCAGTTGTGGTGGTTGCGCTGGTCGGCGGGCTCTGGCCGGCGCTCGTCACCGCGGTCGGCGGATCGCTGGTGATCAACTACTTCTTCACTCCGCCGACCAAGACCTTCACGATCGCCGAGGTGAACAACGCCCTCGCGCTGGCGATCTTCGTGCTGGTCGCGGCGCTGGTCAGTTCAGTCGTGGACCGGGCTGCTCGCCGTACCAGACAAGCGGCTCGGTCGGCCGCCGAATCGGAGACGTTGTCGACGCTGGCGGGCTCCGTGCTGCGGGGCGAGACCGCGCTGCCTGCCTTGCTCGAACGGGTTCGCGAGGCGTTCGGGATGACCGGGGCGTGCCTGATGGAGCGGGTGGACGACGACGAGCTGACCGAGGTCTGGCGCCCGCTGGCCTCGGCCGGAACGATGACCTGCGGCCGCCCCGAGGAAGGCGATGCCGAGGTACCGGCCCGCGACGACCTCGTCCTGGTGTTGCAGGGCCGCCAACTCGCCGCGGACGAACGGCGGCTGGTCGGAGCGATGGCCTTGTACGCCGCCGCGTTGGTCGACGGGGAGCGCTTGGAAGAGGCTGCTGCGGAGGCGAAGCCGCTGGCCGAAGCGGACAAGCTCCGTACGGCGTTGCTTCGGGCGGTCGGTCATGACCTGCGATCGCCGTTGGCATCGGCCAAGGCGTCGGTGACTTCGCTGCGCAGCGATGATGTGGAGTGGAGTGAATCCGAGCGGGCCGAGCTGCTGGAGACCGCGGACGAGTCGCTCGATCGCCTGTCCCGGTTGGTCGACAATCTGCTGGATCTGAGTCGCCTGCAGGCCGGCGTACTGCCCGTGTTCACGCGGCCGATGGCGCTTGATGAGGTGATTCCCGGCGTACTGGCTGAGCTTGGTAACGACGGTGAGCGGGTCGTCGTCGACATTCCGCACACGTTGCCGTTGATCGAGGCCGACCCGGCGCTGATCGAGCGGGTGATCGCGAACCTGGTGGCGAACGCGCTGCGGTACTCACCGCCGGAGCGCGGGCCGCTGGTGACCGGGAGTTCGCTCGGTGAGACGGTCGAGATCCGGGTGATCGATCGGGGTCCGGGGATTCCCCGTGCGGATCGGGATCGGGTGTTCGCGCCGTTCCAACGGTTGGGCGACACCGACAATACGGTCGGGGTGGGGCTTGGGTTAGCGCTGGCCCGGGGCTTGGCCGAGGCGATGCAGGGGTCGGTGCAGCCGGAAGACACACCCGGCGGCGGGTTGACGATGGTGGTCTCGGTGCCGGCGGCGGTTTTGCGACCGAACGACGTACCGGTGCCTGGAACGCGGGAACGAACGGGGTCAGCTTCTGATGACTAGGGTTTTGGTGGTGGACGACGAACCGCAGATCGTGCGGGCGTTGCAGATCAACCTGAAGGCGCGTGGGTACGAGGTGCATCTGGCCGGCACCGGTACGGCGGCGCTGCGGGTGGCGGCGCAACATCCGCCGGAGCTGGTGATCCTGGACCTCGGGCTGCCGGACTTCGACGGGGTCGACGTGATCCGTGGACTGCGCGGGTGGACCGAGGCGCCGATCCTGGTGCTGTCCGGGCGCACCGATCAGACCGACAAGGTCGAGGCGCTGGATGCCGGGGCGGACGACTACGTCACCAAGCCGTTCGGAATCGACGAGTTGCTGGCGCGGATGCGCGCCGTACTGCGGCGAAGCAATCTCGCTCAGGATGAACCTGTCGTCACTGTCGGTGGGATCCGCGTGGACCTGGCCGCGAAGCGGGTCACGCTCGAGACCGGTGAGGACATCCGGCTGACGCCGACGGAATGGCATCTGCTCGAGGTTCTGGTCCGGCATCCCGGCAAGCTGATGGCGCAACGCCAGTTGCTGACCGAGGTCTGGGGACCCGGATACGAGAACGCGAGTGGAAACCTTCGCTTCTACATGGGCCAGCTGCGGCGCAAGCTCGAAGCTGATCCGGCGCGGCCAAAACATCTGCTGACCGAACCCGGGATGGGCTACCGTTTCGAGCCGTGACTACTACGGGGGACCCACGCCGGGCCAACTACGCCAAACGCACCGCCGATACCCACGCAGCCTTCTTCACAAGGCATTTGCGGCCGGGAATCAGCCTGCTCGACCTCGGGTGCGGGCCGGGATCCATCACGGTCGGACTGGCCGAGCGAGTGCATCCGGGGACGACGACAGGTTTCGATCTCCATCCCGGGCTGCCTGAAGGGGCAGACTCGATCACCTTGGTGGAAGGTGATGTGACGAAGGGACTTCCTTTCGAGGACAACACCTTCGACGCGATCTTCTCCAGTGCGATGCTGCAGCACCTGCCTGATCCACTCGCTGTGCTGCACGAAGTACGCCGGGTAGCGCGTCCGGGCGCGGTCGTCGGTCTGGTCGACGCCGACTGGGACGGGCAACTGCTCTACCCGACGAATCCGTTGCTAGAGGCATCTTTCGAGGTGATGCGCCGGTTACGGGCCGGTACGTCGCCGTTCGTCGGCAAGCAGTTGCGTTCGCTGCTCGTCGAGGCCGGCTTCGTCGAGTGCGAGAGCTACGCCCGCGTCGTTCACCACGGCACCCCGGAAGAGGTCGCCGGTGTCGGTACTTTCACGGCGAGCCTGATGTCCGGGCAGCGCGACAAGATCGTCGAGCTCAACATCGCCACCGGCGCCGAGGTCGACGAGATGGACCAGGCCTGGCAGAAGTGGTCCGAGGAACCTGGTGGATTCCTCGCCCGCTTCTGGATCGAAGCCGTCGGCTGGGTGCCGGAGAGCTGAACGTCCGATTCGTTCAAGACAGCCGGGCATACCTGCGGGAACCTGTCGGTATGGATATTTTCACCGCAGGTCGTGATTTCGTACGGCGCGAGGCCCGGCTGGTCGAGAACCGGCTGTTCGACACCGTCTTTGCCGGGGCCGACGCGTCTGGGGTAGTCGACGCGCTGCGTGGCTATCAGAACGCGGACGGTGGTTTCGGCCACGGGTTGGAACCGGACAAGCGGTGTCCGGACAGCCTCGGACTCGACGTCGAGACCGCGTTCGACATCCTGCTGGCGGCCGGTGCCCGGGACGAGGCGATGATCCGCCGGGCGGTCGATTGGCTCGCCTCGGTGGCCACTCCGGAGGGAGTGGTAGCGATGGCATCGCCGGTGATCGAGAACTATCCGCGCGCCTCACACATGAGCGAGTGGACCTACGAGCCCGGGCTCAACCCGACTGCCGGGCTCGTCGGCCGGCTGCACAAACTCGGCGTCGAGCACCCGTGGCGCTCGTTGGCCGGCTCATGGTGCGCCGCCCAGTTGCGGGACGGTCTGCCGACCGACGCGCACTCGCTGCACGAGGCGCTGGAGTTCCTGGAGCACACCGGCGACGTGGACCTCGAGCGGATCCGCGACTGGCTCCCCAAGCTGGCGCACTACCGTGCAGATGCGGACGATCCGACGTACGGCGTGACGCCCTTGCAGCTCGCGCCGACCCCGGACAGCCCGTGGGCCGCCCTCTTCACCGAGGCCCAACTGAGCGCCCACCTGGACCGCCTGATCGCCGACCAGCAACCCGACGGCGGCTGGGCCATCACCTGGGAACCCCCAGGCCAGGCCGCCACGCTTGAGTACCGCGGCATCGTTTCCGTTGCCGCACTGCGCACCCTGAAGGCCTACAACCGGTTGTGAATCAGCCGGTCGGCCAGTTCGGTGCGGGTGTAGAGGACGACGCGGCCGGCCCGGGCTCGTGCGACCAGGCCGTTGGCGTGCAGGGTCGCGAGGTGCTGGGAGATCGCGCTCGGGCTCACATTGCGGCGCCGGGCGAGCTCGACGGTCGACGTCGGCGCTTCGAGTTCCATCAGCAGATCGGCGCGCGGGGTGCCGAGCAGATCGGCGAGCGCGCGCCGGGTCGGCTCCGGCCGGGTCTCCCAGAGGGTTCCGATTCCGCGGGCCGGGTACGCCGCGGTCGGCGGTCCGTCGGGGTCGAGCGGGGCGATCGTGTGCTTGGCGAACAACGTCGGAACCAGCCAGAACCCGCGTCCGCGAACGTCGCTCTCATAGTCCAGTTGGTACGACGAGATCCGCATCCGCAGGACGCCGTTGGAGAACTGGATGCTGGGGTCCAGCCCGGTCAGTACGGCGGCCGCACCGTCCCGCGCGAGGAGACGGGCACGGTGGACCATGTCGGCTTCCAGCAAGGTGCGCATCCGCGGCCAGTGCGGTTCGATCGCCAGCTCCCAGTACGTGGCGAACGCCGTACAGATTCGGTCGCGGAGCCGGCGCGGGGTGCGGCAGAGGTCCGCCAGGACCAGTGGAAGCGGGCGGTCGCCGTACGCGCGAATCACGTCGGCGACGGCTTGCCGTGGTGGCGTGCGGCGGATCTGCGCCAGCTCGTCGCGGACGTCGGGAAGTGGTGAGGAGGGGCGCGGGGTGAGGAAGTCCGGCATCCACCAGAGCTGCGGAGTTACCAGCGCGAGCAGTAGTTCGCGGTCCGGCCAGTCGGCCAGTACGGCGTTGGTCCGGCGGATCCAGGGCAGGTGCAGGACATGGGCGGACGGCTCGGTCAGCGCCCACAGGCTGGTCGCCGTTTCGAGCAGCGGCGAGCAGGCGAAGCGCATGTCGGCGAGGTCGTCGACGCTGAGCCGATAGGTGATCATTAAGGCATAGGCTAACTTTCTGGCGTGGGCTCGCTGGTTGCCGTTCGCTCTGCGGTATGAGAGAGATCCGCCTGGTGTCGCGTCCGACCGGCTTCCCGATTGCCTCGAACTTCGAACTCGTCCCCTCCGCGGGCCTCGAACTGGTGCCCGGTACGGCGCTGGTCGAGAACCTGTGGCTGTCGGTCGACCCGTACATGCGGCAGATGATGGATGGCCTGTGGTCCCTCGGAGCACCGGGCGAGGGCCGAGCGCTCGGCCGCGTCGTGCAGAGCCTGACTCCGGCGTACGAGGTGGGCACGATCGTGTTCCACACCCAGGGCTGGCGGACGCACTCGGTGGTGACGCCGGAGACGAGTCGCCGGATCGACCTGGCGCCCGGCGTACCGCTGTCCGCGCATCTGGGCATCCTCGGCGGCACCGGGCTCAGCGCGTACACCGGTCTGAAGCGCATCCTGCAGCTGCAACCGGGGGAGACGCTGTTCATCTCGGCGGCCGCAGGAGGAGTCGGTACGGCGGCCGCCCGGATCGCGCGGTTGCTCGGAGCCGGGCGGATCGTCGGGAGCACCGGGTCAGCCGTGAAGGCGAAGTGGCTGGAGTCCGAGGTCGGGGTCGACGTGGCCCTGAACTATCGCGAGGGATCCCTGGTGGATCAACTGGCCGCGGCGGCGCCGGACGGGATCGACGCGTATCTCGACAACGTCGGTGGTGAGCATCTGGCGGCCGCGATCGACGTGCTGAAGCCGGGCGGGCGGATCGCGTGGTGCGGCGCGGTGTCGACGTACAACGGGGACGGTGTTGTTGCCCCGCACAACTTGTTCGAGGTGGTCGAGAAGGAGTTGCGGCTGGAGGGGTTCCTGGTCCGGAACAACCTGGATCTGCGGCCGGAGCTGATCGAGTTCCTGACACCGCAGCTGCAGTCCGGTGCCGTGGTCTCGGACGAGACGGTAGTGGCCGGCTTTGAGCAGACCGTGGACGCGTTCCTGGCCATGCTGCGGGGCGAGAACACCGGGAAGATGCTGGTCCAGTTAGGCTGATTCCGCGGGGTGTTCGACCTGGCGGTCGCCCCATTGGGTGAGGATGCCTCGGGCTATTTCGAGGTCCTCGCGGAGGGAGCGGTCGGTGAGGTCGTCGGGGAGGGCGGCCAGGGCGTCGGTCAGCCAGGGGGCGATGGCCGCAGGCGACAGGTCGTCGGGGGTGAGGCCGGCCAGGCGGATGGCGCGGACCGCGGTGACGAGTTCGCTGGCGATGACTTCGCGGAGGGCGTCCAGGAGTTGGGCGGTCAGTACGGCGGCCTGCGGGGCGAAGCTGGCGTGGTGCTCGGCGCCGCGGGACAGGGTGGCGGTACCGAGGGTGGCCGGCTGGGCGGAGGAACGGACTGCGGCCAGAGCGTCGTGAGCGACGTACTCGATCATCATCACGCCGGAGCTGGCCTCGGCTCCGCTGGCGAGGAAGCGGCTGAGGCCGGTGAAGTCCGGGTCGACCAGGTTGGCGACGCGAGAGGTCGAGAGCGTGGCGACGCTGTGCAGGCTGAGGCGGAGTGAGTCGAGCGCGAGGGCGATCGGCATCGCGTGCCAGTTGCCGTTGTGCAGCACGGTGTCGCCGGCCACCAGCGGGTTCTCCGCGGAGGCGTTGATGTCGATCCGCAGACTGTTGCCTAGGGCATCCACATGGTCGACGGCCGGGCCGAGGACCTGGGCGAACGCGCGGAGGCCGAACGGGTCCTGGATCCGCGCCGGCGGCAGCGGCAGCCCGTCGAGCAGGCCGCGCATCCGGCGGGCCACCCGGACCTGCCCAGGTTGCGGGCGGGCCTCGTGCACGCGGACGTCGTACACCTCGGAATTGCCGCGCAGGGCGACATGCGAGAGGGCGCCGACCAGGGGTACGACGTTGATCAGGGTGGCCGCCTCGACGTACGCGAGGCAGCACTCGGCCAACGTGATGGCGTTGCTGGACAGCAATGGCAGGGCGCTGGTTCCGTCGATGACCGGGCCGAGGGCGAGGCCGAGCTCGGCGAGCGGGCCGAGGTCGCCGGTACCGATCGCGCCGCCGCGATGCAGGTCGGGCAGCACGTCATCGTTGAGCAGGGCAACGATCGCGTCAGCGACTGCCGGTTCGAGACCCGAGCCGCCGGCCGCCAACTGGTTGACCCGGATCAGCAGGCCGAGCCGAATGACGTCCTTCGGGTACGACGTCGTACCGGTCGTCGAGTGTGAGCTGAGCAGGCGCGCGCCGTGTTCGGGGTCGGCGGTGAGCACATCGCGGTTGGCGCCGACGCCGGTCGTCCGCCCGTAGACCGGCTGGCGGCTGGCCACCTCGGCGACCGCCACGGCTGACTCGTGCATCCGCTTTCGCGCGTCGTCACCCAGCCGCACCGCAGTCCGCCGCTGCGCCAACGCGACGGCCTCCAACGGCGCCAACCCACCCCCGGACAGCTCCACCGGCTCCATTGCCCCAGTGTGAGACCGCCCACGCCCCGCGAGTAAGCGCCGCGCCCGGATCGATGTCTGAGATCCGAGACGTCACCGCCCGGACAAAGCGAAAGGGCCCACCCGCCCCGGTGAGCCCTCGCGCTGCTTGTGGTTACAGCTGGCCGTAACGCTTCTTGAACTTCTCCACGCGGCCCTGGGTGTCCATCACGCGCTGCGTACCCGTGTAGAACGGGTGGCTGGCCGACGAGATCTCCACGTCGACGACGGGATAGGTGTTCCCGTCGGTCCAGACGATCGTCTCGCTGCTCTCTCTGGTCGAACCCGTGAGGAAGCTGAAGTTACCGGACTTGTCCCGGAAGACGACCCGGCGGTAGTCGGGGTGGATGTCTTTCTTCATGCTGCACTACTTCCTTCCAGATAAGGGGCGAACGGGTCGGTCAGTGGATGAACCGCTTCGTCCGCACGCAGGACACAACCGTCGAGGCGTGCCGTTAATTCCCGGGTGTCGAGACCGACGCCGGTGATGGAGAGGTACGACGCCCGGTCGCCGTACTCGGGGTGCCAAACGAGTGCCGACCGGGCCTGGTGCTGCTGGCCGACGCCCGCCCAGCGATCAGCGGGCAGATCCGCGAGCCACGGACCCAGTACGCCGATGGAGATGTTGGTGCCGAAGCTGTCCCAGCTCAGGCGATTGCGGTGCTGGGTCGCGATCCAGACGGTCCCGCGGCCGCGCGCCGTACCGGTCACGAGATCCTCGAGCACCTCGTAGAGCCGCTCAGGGTGGAAGGGGCGCTCGGACTGCCAGACGAGAGTTTGTACGGCGCCGTCGTCGTTCAGCGGCGCAGTAATAGAGCCCGGCTCGGTGCGGGTCTCGGCCGCATCCGGATCGTGCAGCCGCACGGCGAGGAGCCCGGCCGGCGTGGTCTGGACACGGGCCTGTGGGTTGATCGCCTGGATCAGTGCTTTCGTGGTGGCGTCTTCAGTGCTGAGTACGACGGCATCCGCGTACTCGATCTGGCGCGCAATCACCTCCGCGATCACCCGGCCGTCCTCAGCGGCGGTCGCGATCCCGCGATCCTGGATGAACTCGTCGCCGGTCAGGTCGTCGACCACGGTCGCGCTGTTGACCGCCGTGATCACCGCATCGACCCGGAGCTCGTCCTCGCGGGCGATCTCCTCCGCCAGCGACTGCGTGTCCCCGGCGCCGGGCACCGACACGATCGCAACGCCGTACCGGTCGACGGCAGCGATGCTGATCAGCAACTGCACCAGCGTCCCGCGCATCGCGCACGACACACACGGGTGCCCCATCCGGATCGTCTCCTGATCGATCACCCCGGCCGCCGTCCGCGCGATCCGGACGACTTCACCGCTCGGAAGATCGCTCACGTCGTACTCGATCAGGACGCCGGTGGAACCCGCGGCGGCCAGCAGATTCGCACCCACGGCACCTCGGAATTCCTCGTCGGCACCGGTCAACAGGGTCACCGGCAGCATCCGCACTCCCACCTTATTGAAAATGATTACCAGTACAAGGTACACTGTGTGCCGTACTTGAGGAAAGGAACAGCATGGCCAAGCACAACGAACTCCGGCCGATCGTCAAGCTCCGCAGCACGGCGGGCACCGGCTTCACCTATGTAACGCGGAAGAACCGCCGGAACAATCCCGACCGGCTGGTCATCCGCAAGTACGACCCCAAGCTCCGCCAGCACGTCGACTTCCGCGAGGAGCGCTGAGATGGCCAAGACCAGCAAGATTGCGAAGAACGAGCAGCGCAAACGCACCGTCGCCCTGTACGCCGACCGTCGCGCCGAGCTCAAACGCATCATCGCGGCCCCCGCCTCCTCCTTCGAAGAGCGGACCGCCGCCCAGCTCAAGCTCCAGAAGCTCCCCCGCGACGCCAGCCCCATCCGCGTCCGCAACCGGGACGTCGCCGACGGCCGCCCCCGCGGCTTCCTCCGCAAAGCCGGCATCTCCCGAGTCCGCTTCCGCACCATGGCCCACCGAGGCGAACTCCCCGGTATCACCAAGTCCTCCTGGTAATTCCCGGCGGCGCGCGACGTGGATGCCGCGCACCCCGGGTCCCGACGGCCCTCCGCAAAGCTCAGGTGGCTTCGCGGAGGGCCGTCGTACGTGTACCGAAGAACGGGTAGTGGTCCCCGTTGAGCGGTCGCCACGACCGTCCGCCCGCCTACAACGGTGCCGAGCGATCCACCTCTACCCGTCCGTCGGTACGCCGATCAGCCGTGCAGTCTGCGGGTGAGGGCGTTGGCGGCTTGGCGGAGGCGGTGGGTCAGGTGGAGGCGGTCGGCGGGGGTCAGGGTGTCGGTGCGGAAGGTGATGGAGATGGCGGCGGCTGGGTGGCCGGCGTGGTCCAGGGCGGCGGCTGCTACGGAGGAGACGCCGGGGGTGATGTGGCCTTCTTCGTACGCGTAGCCCTGGCGCTTCTCCTCGGCCAGCAGGCGGCGGAGTTGGGTGAGGGATTCGGGGCCTTGGTCGGTACGGCGGACGAAGGACTCGGGGGTGGGGAAGAG
>NZ_SMKA01000379.1 GCF_004348455.1 Kribbella albertanoniae | reverse complement strand
CCACCACCCCTCGCAACATCGTCCTCCCCATCACCCTCCACACCCGCGAATCCACCTACCTCCGCGTCGTCACCCGTTGACTAGTAGCTCTCTAGGATGCTAGCAATATAGCTATGAGTGGCGAGGGTGACAAGAAGGTGCAGTTCAACGTGTACCTGCCGCCGGGGTTGGTGCGGCGGGTGAAGCACAAGGCGATCGACGAAGCGGCGAGTCTGTCGGCGCTGGTCGAGCAGGCCCTGACCGAGTACCTGGACAAGCATGGGGAGGCACGCGGATGAACGACGTGGTGATCAGGCCGTTGCGGTTCACGGATCGGGTGGAGGAGATGCGGGCGTTCCTGGAGACGCTCGGGTTGCAGGCGCGGATCGAGTCTGAGCGGAGTAGTGACTGGGTGGACATGCTGGCCGGGCGCGGGATGGTTGCGCTGCACAGTGCGGCGACCAGCTCGACCGGCGGGAAGCCCGGGCAGACGGACCTGTCCTTCGAGGCCGAAGATGTCGACCGGTTGAAGGAGAAGTTCGAGCAGGCCGGGTACGCCGACGCCGTCATCTGGGACGAGGCCTACGGGCGGGTGCTGCGGGTGGCCGGTCCGGATGGTGTCCACATCCACATCGACGAGCGCAGTGACGACCTCTACGGCTACAAGCTGAACGAGACGCGCCCCGACGAGCGCTGGCTGGTCACACCGCAACTGGACCGCACGGAGGAGACGGCGTGGCGCGGCTTTCTGGAGGTGGTCGGTCTCGGCGCGCTGGCGCGGTTCGGGGACGGCATCCGGTTGGAGCTCACCACCAGCGAGGACCTGGCTGAGGTGCACACCCGGCTGACCGCAGCCAGCTATCAGGTCGCGCAGGTCGCCGGCACCCTCGAGATCACCGACCCCGATGGCCAGACAGTCGTGGTGCACGGGTGATCGCCGTACGGCGGGCGGCCCCCGAGGACACCGATGCGGTACGGCGGATCGGACTGATCACCTGGCCGGTTGCGTATGCCGGTCTGGCGTCGCCGGAGTTCATCACCGACGGTCTGGCGCAGTGGTGGTCGCGGGAGGCGGTCGAGCGCAGCATCCGGTCCGGCATCACGCTGGTGGCCGAGGAGAACGGCGTACTGGTTGGGATGGTTGGTCTGGGCCAGGAGGAAGGCTTCTGGGTGATGTGGAAGCTGTACGTGCTCCCGGATCAGCAGGGGAGAGGTGTGGGTAAGGCGTTGCTCGACGCTGCCGTCGACGCGCTTCCAACGGGTACGCCGGAGCTCCTGCTCGATGTGATGGTCGACAACGCGAAGGCGATCGGCTTCTATGAGGCGTACGGGTTCGGAGAGCCGCTCAGGACACCGACTCGGGACCTCGGGGACGAACTGAAGTGGATGAGACTCGGGCTGTGACACCGCCGCGGTTGCGGGACGATCCGGACTTCCGGCGGTACTTCGTTGCTCGCGCGTTGTCGACAACCGGGTCGATGGTGACGGCGATTGCGTTGCCGGTGCTGGTCTATCGGCTGAGTGGGTCGACCGTGCTGACTGCTGCGGTCACTGCGCTCGAGGCGGCGCCGTACTTGCTGACCGGTCTGTTCGCCGGCGCCCTGGCCGACCGCTGGAACCGGCGCCGCGTGATGGTGTCGGCCGACCTGGTGAACGCCGTACTGATCGGCTCGGTGCCGTTGGCCTACCTACTCGGAGTGTTGACGGTTACACAGGTGTTGGTGGTCGCGTTCGTCGTACAGGCGGTCTATACCTTCTTCGACGGTGCCAACTTCGGCGCACTGCCAGTGCTGGTCGGCCGGGCCCGAGTGGCCCAGGCGAACTCCGCAGTCTGGTCCACGTCCAGTCTGATCGAGCTGTTCGTGCCGCCACTGACCGGACTGTTGCTGGCGGTGCTCAACCCGGCCGGACTGCTTGCTCTGGACGCTCTGAGCTTCGTCGCGTCCGCACTGGCGGTGCGCGGGATCGTCCGCGCGATGTCGGAGCCGCGGGACGGGCAACTGCCGCTGCGGCCGCGCGTGGTGCTCGGCGACATTGCCGAAGGCCTCGGCTACCTGGTCCGCCATCCAGGTGTCCGGACGATGACAATCGTCGGCAGTCTGCAGTCCTTGGCGGGTGGTGGGTTCATGGCGCTGATGGTTGTGTGGTGTGACCGCGAGCTGCACGTCGGTACGTCGGGACTCCGCTTCGGACTGGTCTGGGGCGCGTGGGGGATCGGCGGGCTGATCGCCGCACTCGCGCTGCCCCGGCTGCTGAAACGACGGGCTCCGGCCGCAATCACGCTCTACGCGCTCCCGGCGTCCGCGGTGATCGGAGTGCTGGCGCCACTGTCGCCCGGCTGGGTGGTGGCCGCGTTCGCCTTGCTGGTCTGGGGATCGGCGTACGTGCTGGTGATCGTCAACTCGATCTCCTACCGGCAGCAGGTCACCCCGGAGCACCTGCTCGGCCGAGTGAACACAGCCGGCCGGATGCTGTCCTGGGGGCTCGGCTGGACGGTGGGTGCGATGGTCGGCGGTCTGCTCGGCAGCCAGTTCGGCATCCGGAGCGGCATGGTGCTGGTCGGCCTCGCCAGCTTCGTCGGCGTGATTGTGGCCTGGACCTCACCGCTGCGCCGGATCGCGGCCGCACACGATGCGGCGACGGCCTGAAGAGTGCCCCTTAAGTGATCTGACGCGGTTCATCCGCTAGGTTCTGCGCGTGGGCGTACGGGTTCTCGGTCCTCGTGACCTCGCGGCGGCGCGCGCGGTGATCGCCCGTGACCCGGTCGTCAACGTGTTCGTCGACAGTCTCGTGCAGGCATCCGGACTCGATCCGCGCCGCGGTGCCGAGGTCTGGGGGTACGTCGACAAGGGCGTGCTCGAGGCGTTGTGTCACGCCGGCGGGAACATGGTTCCGGTCGGCGCGGACGATGCCGCGTTGCGCGCCTTCGCGGCGTACGCGCTGCGTCGCGGCCGCAACTGCTTCCAGATCCTCGGACCGGCACGCGCGGTCGACCAGCTGTGGGCCGCGCTCGAACCGCACTGGGGTCCGGCCCGCGAGGTGCGTGGCGACCAGCCGTTCATGGTCATCGACGGTACGCCGTTGGTCGAAGCTGATCCTCTGGTCCGGGCCGTCGAACCGGTCGAGCTGCCGATCCTGTATCCGGCCTGTGTCGCCATGTACACCGAAGAGGTCGGCGTACCGCCGCAGACCGGGCCGGACGGGACCTTCTACCGGTCCCGGGTGGCCGAACTGATCCGGGGCGGGCGCGCGTTCGCGCGGATCGAGGACGGCCGGGTCGTGTTCAAGGCCGAGGTCGGGTCGGTGGGCACCGGGGTCTGCCAGATCCAGGGGGTCTGGGTGGATCCGGAGTACCGAGGTCAGGGAATCGCGGCGCCGGGGATGGCGGCGGTGGTCGAGCTCGCCCGCCAGATCGCGCCGGTGGTGACGCTGTACGTCAACGCCTTCAACACGCCGGCGAAGCGTTCGTACGAGCGGGTCGGCTTCCGGACCGTCGAGACCTTTGCCACCATCCTGTTCTGATTACCCCGGAGTAAGGTGACCGCATGGCGTCCCGGAGCAAGACCACGACCGGCCTGTCGGTGCTGTTCGGCGTACTCGGTGTGCTGCATTTCGTGAAGCCCGAGCCGTTCGAGAAGATCGTGCCGAAGGTGTTGCCGCGGAAGAAGGAGCTGGTCTACGCCTCCGGAGTCGCTGAGCTCGCCTGTGCGGCCGGGCTGCTGCACCCGAGGACGCGGCGGCTGGCCGGGCTCGCGAGTGCGGGGCTGCTGGTGGCAGTCTTCCCCGCGAATGTGCAGATGGCGGCGGACATCCAGCGGAAGGGATCGCCACGGCAGAAGGCGATCGCCTGGGCCCGGCTGCCGTTCCAGGTGCCGCTGATCAAATGGGCGCTGAAAGCTTCCCGCGAAACGAAGTGACGCCTCCCTGGGGATAACTGGTCAGCCGAGCTTCGGAGGACGGATATCCTCTAGGACGACCTTTTGTTCCATCCCTCTTTGGAGTTCCCGTGATTCTGCGTATGTCGTCGCTGTTCCTCCGCACCCTTCGCGAGGATCCGGCGGACGCGGAGGTCCCGAGCCACAAGCTGCTCGTCCGCGCCGGCTACATCCGCCGTACGGCGCCTGGTGTCTACACCTGGCTGCCGCTCGGCCTGCGGGTGCTGCGCAAGGTCGAGCGGATCGTCCGCGAGGAGATGGACGCGATCGGTGCGCAGGAGCTGGTCTTCCCGGCCATCCTGCCCCGCGAGCCGTACGAGGCGACCGGCCGCTGGACCGAGTACGGGCCGAACCTGTTCCGGCTCAAGGACCGCAAGGGCGCGGACATGCTGCTCGGTCCGACGCACGAGGAGATGTTCACCCTGGTGGTGAAGGACCTCTACTCGTCGTACAAGGACCTGCCGCTGTCGATCTACCAGATCCAGAACAAGTACCGCGACGAGGCCCGGCCGCGGGCCGGCGTGCTGCGCGGGCGCGAGTTCGTGATGAAGGACTCGTACTCGTTCGACATCGACGACGCCGGGCTCGAGGCGTCGTACGAGGCACACCGCGGGGCCTACATCAAGATCTTCGACCGGCTCGGCTTCGACTACGTGATCGTCAAGGCGATGTCCGGTGCGATGGGCGGTTCGCGGTCCGAGGAGTTCCTGGCGATCGCCGGGAACGGTGAGGACACCTTCGTCCGCTCCGCCGGTGGGTACGCCGCGAATGTCGAGGCCGTCGTGGTCCCGCAGTCCGCGCCGGTCGACGCGTCCGCCGTCCCGGCGGCCGAGGTGGTCGACACCCCGGACACCCCGACCATCGACACCCTGGTCGACGCGCTGAACGCGAAGCACCCGCGCACCGACGGCCGCGACTGGACCGCCGCGGACACGCTGAAGAACGTGCTCGTGATGCTGGTGAACCCGGACGGCACCCGCGAGCCGCTGGCCATCGGCGTACCGGGGGACCGGGCGATCGACGAGAAGCGGCTGGGCGCACAGGTCGAGCCGGCCGAGGTGGTCGCGTTCGAGGAGTCCGACTTCGAGAAGAACCCCGCACTGGCCAAGGGCTACATCGGCCCGGGGGTGCTGGGTTCGGAGAACGCGTCGAAGATCCGCTACCTGCTCGATCCGCGGATCGCCGAGGGTTCGGCCTGGGTGACCGGTGCCGACAAGACCGGCTTCCACGTCATCAACCTGGTGCACGGCCGCGACTTCACCGCCGACGGCACGATCCAGGCCGCCGAGGTCCGCGACGGTGACGACGCGCCGGACGGTTCCGGTCCGCTGGAGTCGGCGCGCGGCATCGAGATGGGCCACATCTTCCAGCTCGGCCGCAAGTACGCCGACGCCCTCGACCTGAAGGTGCTCGACCAGAACGGCAAGCTCGTCACCGTCACCATGGGCTCCTACGGCGTCGGCGTCACCCGCGCCGTCGCCGCGATCGCCGAGGGCAACCACGACGAGTTCGGCCTGGTCTGGCCGCGCGAGATCGCCCCCGCCGACGTCCACCTCGTTGCCACCGGCAAGGATCCCGAGCTCTTCGCGAAGGCCGCCGAGATCGCCGCCGAGCTCGAGTCCCGCGGCCTCACCGTCCTCTACGACGACCGCGAGAAGGTCAGCCCCGGCGTCAAGTTCAAGGACGCCGAACTGATCGGCGTCCCCACCATCGCCGTCGTCGGCAAAGGCCTCGCCGAAGGCACCATCGAGGTCAAGGACCGCCGCTCCAACACCCGCACCGACATCCCCGTAGCCGACGTCGTAGACCACCTGGTCACAACAGTCCGCAACTGATCTGACCACCCACTGCCCGGCCGCCCACCAGGACGGCCGGGCAGCGTCGTTCCCGGACCGCCCCGCCACTGAACCCACCGTGTCCCGGCCGAGTGAACCCACCGTGTCCCGGCCGAGTGAACCCACCGTGTCCCGGCCGAGTGAACCCACCGTGCGGCGAGTCGTCGAGTGGAAGGAGTGTGCTGCTGGATGTCGATTGCCGGCGACACAGGTGTTCCAGTCGGTGTCAGGCCAGGCCCTCGCGGCGGGTGCGTGCCCTCCCCAAACCGGTTTGGGGTGGATCCGCGACGGATTTTCTTGGGGGGATCCTCCCCAGATCCGCTCGCGGCCGGTGCCCGCCCTCCCCGAACCGGTTTGGGGAGGAAAATGTGCCGGTCGGGGTGAAGATCCCCCCAGCCTCCAGCAACGGGTCACCTTGTCAGGCGGCGGCTCGGCTTCCCCAGCCATAGCCTGTCGGCCCCAGCGACGTTCACGCGATCGCGGCCTCGCCATCCGGCTCAGCCACGCGCCGGGCTCGCCGTGCTGCCTTTTGCCGGCCGCCGTGGCGGTCGAGTCGTCCGCGGGCCGCCTTTGTGGAGCGTGGTGGGCAGTATGTGCAAATTTTGTTCCACTGATCGCCGGTACGGCGCCGCTCTGATGCGTCCGGTGCGGTGCGCTTGTGGCTGGGCGCCGCTGCGGCCGATTCAACTGCAAGGGGTGGCTGGCCGGCGCGGTGGCTGAAGGGGGTGGCGAGGTCGGTGATCGCGTGGGCCTTGCCTGGGGCGGACGGGCTTGGGTTGCGGTTGAAGCGGGGTTGTTGGCGAGGTCGGCGGTCGGGGACGCCGTCGGCGGCCGGCCGGGCAGCGGACGGGATCCGTTCGCATTGGCTGGCTGGCGGGCTGCGGCCCACTTGGCGTGCTGGCGGGGATTGAGCGCGGTGGGTTCACTCGCGCTTCCCGTGCGTCGTCGAGTGAACCCGGTGTGCGGAGAGTCGTCGAGTGGAAGGAGTGTGCTGCCGGATATCGATTGCCGGCGGCACGGTCCGCACAGTCGCGTGGATGGCGGGTGGATGGCGAGGGGGTTCAGTGTGGGGT
>NZ_SMKA01000378.1 GCF_004348455.1 Kribbella albertanoniae | reverse complement strand
GTGTTGACGCATGTGCACCTGGATCACGTGGGGTGGAGTACGGAGGAGGCTCGGCCGCGGTTCGTGAACGCGGAGTACGTCGTACAGGCGGATGAGTTGGCGCATGTACGGGGTGGGGCGACGTACGAGCGGATGATTCGGCCGATCGAGGAGGCCGGGCAGTTGCGGGTGGTGGACGGGGATGTCGGGTTCCGGGGGATGCGGTTGTTGCCGACGCCGGGGCATACGCCTGGGCATCAGTCGGTGGTGACCGAGCGGGCGCTGCTGGGTGGGGATGTGCTGGTGCATCCTGCGCAGGCTCGGTGGCCGGAGCTGACCTACGTGTACGAGCGGGATCCAGCGCAGGCCATCACGTCCCGGCGTGAGGTTCTCGCGCTTGCGGCTGCGACCGGGATTCCGATCGCGGCCGCGCATCCACATCCGGCGTTGGACGCCGAGGCGCGGGCGTTGGCCACTCCGACCACGGGTGAAGCCGTCTGCCCGCCGTACCGGCTCTAGGTTCTAGGCGGTGAGTTGGCGCATCAGGTCCATCGTGTCCGGCGCGACCCACTCCTCGGCGACTTTGCCGTCCTTGATGCGGTAGAGCTCGAGGCTGCGGAAGGTGACCCTGCGCTGCGTCGGGGGGATGTCCACGAACGGACCTTGGTGGGTGCCGTCGAAGTGCAGCCGGACGACGACCTTGTCCTCGTGGCCGAAGATGTCGTCGATGGTGACCTTGAGATCCGGGAAGGCGGCCAGCATGTACTGCGTGCCTTGTTTCCACGGGTCCCGGCCGATGGTGGGCTCGGGGCGGCCGGGCTGGTTCGCGACGAAGTCCTCGGTGAGGTGCTCGGCGGCCTGATCGATGTCGCCGTCGGTCAGCAGCTGGTACAGCCCGCGCAGCAGGTCGACGTTGGCGGCAGGGGTCGTTGTCATCGGCATCATCCGTTCGCTAATATTTAGTGAACATGGTACACAATGAGCCTGATACATCAGCTGGCCGGGAAGCGCTGAACCGGTTGTTCGCCGTCTCGATCCTGATGACGGAGGACATGACGCGTGGGTTGACCGAGCGTGGACTGACCCGCGCCCGGGCGACGGCACTGTGGCAGATCGTGCAGCACGGGCCGATGACCCAGCGGCAGCTGGCCGACCTGCTACTCGTGACGCCGCGCAACGTCACCACACTGGTCGACGCGCTGGAGCGGACCGGATTCGTGACCCGGACCGCCCACGACGAGGATCGGCGCGCTGTCCTGGTGCGGCCGACCCGGAAGGGGACGGCGGCGGCGCACCGGATGGATACGGAGACCGCGCGTCTGGCCGACGACCTGTTCGGCGACCTCCCGGCCAAGGACGTGGCGACCGTCAACCGCGTCCTTGCTCAGCTGGAGGAGCGGATTCAGCGATAGCCGGTGGTGTCCGCGGGCTTGCCGGGATCCTGGACCTCGACGATGTAGCGCCACGCATCGGGCTGCGAACCGTCGAGGTCGGTGAAGTTGTAGATCCGAGCCAGTTCGCCGCTCGAGGTGGACTTGCCGTTCCAGCGCCGTACGTCGGGATCCGCGGCCAGCGCGGCGACGGCACGGCCGACGTACGACGGGCTCTCGGAGATGGCGAAGTGCGGGATGCGTTCGGTCGCGTCCCGCCAGGTCTCCTCGGTGACACCGAACCCTTCGAGCATGGCCTCGGACCGCAGCCAGCCCGGACTGAGCAGTACGGCGGTTGCCTCGTGTTTGTCGAGTTCGTGCGCGAGCGCGAACGCCATCCGGCTGACCGCGCCCTTCGCGACGTCGTAGAAGAACGAGACGCGGTAGTTGTCCGCGTTGTACTCGTTCGTGCCGTCGGTCATCTCGACCACCAGCCCGCCGGGTGACTTGATCAGCAACGGCAGCGCGAAGTGGCTGGTGATCACATGCGTGTCGACGCCGAGCCGGAACAGCCGCAGCCCGCCCTCGAGGTCGCTCTCCCAGACGGTCTTGTCCCACTCAGGTTCGCCGAACTGACCCCAGATGTCGTTCACCAGGATGTGCAGCGCCCCCTGCTCACGCTCGATCCGGTCGATCAGGTCCTTCACCTGCGCGGGATCGAGGTGGTCCACCGGTACGGCGATGCCGCGGCCGCCGGCCTGGTCGACCAGCTCGGCGGTGTCCTCGATCGTCTCGGGGCGGTTCATCTCCGAACGGCTGGTGCGAGTGGTCCGGCCGGTCACATACACGGTCGCACCGGCCGCGCCGAGCTGGACCGCGATCCCCCGCCCGGCCGCGCGACTGCCTCCGGCCACCAGTGCGACTTTCCCCGCCAACGGCTTCATGATTTTCCTTTCCATACGCTGTATGGTTATGTACCATACGACGTATGGTTAATGCTGGCAAGCGCTCTGGTGGGCGGCCCCGGGCAGGCGAGGAGCGGCTCAACCGGGAGGCGATCCTGACCGCGGCGTTACGGATCGTCGACGACGAGGGCATTGACGCGCTGACCATGCGACGGCTCGCAGCGACGCTCGGAGTGAACCCGATGTCGCTGTATCACCACCTACCGAACAAGGCCGCCGTACTGACTGGGTTGGCAGAGCTGGTGTTCGCCGACCTGGAGTTTCCGGATCCTGGCGACGCCGTTGACTGGCAGGAGCAGTTGAAGGATGCGGCGCGGGCGTATCGGAACGCGCTGCGGGCACACCCGAATCTCGCGCTGCAGGTCCTGTCCGACCCGTCGACGGTGTCGGCGGTTGTGGTGGTGACGGTCGAGCCGTTCTACCGCGCGCTCGACCGCGGCGGGCTGCCGGCGCGGCAGATCGTGGAGGCGGTGAACACGCTCATCGACTTCATCCACGGCTTCCTGCTCGGCGAGGTCGCCGTCCGGGCCGAGACCTTCGACCTCGCGCCTGACCTGCTCAGTCGCGTGGCCGAACTGCCCGCGGGCAAGGCTCCGACACTCGTCCGCGTCGTGTCGGAGCTGGGTGCCGACGGGTTCGCCTATGACTTCGACAGCGGGTTCGAGTCGGCGTTGTCGATCTTCACCGCGGGCATCGCCGCCGGTACGACGAACGCGGTCAGCAGCACGGGGATCGTGAGTGCGGCGACGAGCGTGGACATCGTGAACCAGAACGATCCGAGCGCGAACCCGGCGTAGACGGCGATCGCGAAGATCCCGCTGAACAGTCCCGCCACCGAGGTGACGGTCGCGCGAGCGGGGCCGGTGATCGCGTCCTGCAGCCGCGCGTCGGCAACCACGATCACCAGCTGCATCACGCCGTACCCGAGAGCGATCGGCAGGAAGCCCCATGCATCTCGACTCAAGGCACCGGTCGCGATCAGCACCGCGGTGATACCGAGCGCTCCGGCGAACGTTGCTGCTGGCAACTTGTACGCCGGTCCCGCGAGCGCACCGCCGATCGCCTGGGCTGCGACCGTACCTGCGATCAGGAGCGGGACGATCGGGGTTGGCGTGCCGATCTCCCTGGCCAGCAACGGGAAGTACTCGTCGAACGACAGGAAGCCGGCGACCAACGCGGCCAGCACGACGGCCCGCCGTACTGTCTGGGTGGTGAGTACTTCGGTGAGGCCGGAGCGCAGCATGGCGAGGTAGTCGACGAACGCGCCGCGCGAGGTGGCGTCTTCGGATTCCACGGTTGCGCGCGGGGCCTCGGGCAGGGTGTAGGCGACTACTGCTTGGGCGAGGTGGCTCGCGATGCTGACCGCTGCGGCCAGGGCGTAACCGCCGAGGGCGAAGAGCGGTGACGCGAGCGCGGTGGCCGCGAGGTTGAGGATGAACGAGGCGGAGCGGGCGCGGCCCAGCAGGGTTGCGTATCGCGGGGTGAGCGCGCGGGCCGCCAGTTCGTCGTACACGAAGGCTTCGTAGGTGCCCGAGATGAGGGCGGACGAGATCCCCCAGAGGACGAATCCGAGGGCGAACCCGGCGTACGTGGGCAGGACGATCCAGGCTGCGTAGCCGGCGGCACCGATCAGGGCACCGAGCACCAGGAGTTTGCGGCGGGAGTACGAGTCCGCCCAGGCACCGGACGGCACCTCGACGACGAAGCCGGCCGCACACCAGATGACGAACAGCGTGGAGATCTGCGATGTCGACAGCCCGTGGTCGGTGAACAGCAGTTGGTACAGGGGATACAGCGGAATGAAGTCCTGCAGCGCCTGATAGGCCACGATCCGGGTGGACAACCCAGTCGGCAGCCGGTCGGCCCTAGGTCAAAGGTGCGGACTCGGAAATCTCATGGGACTGACGGTACCGCCGGAGCCTCGCCCCCGCACGTGGATTCGCGGACCGCCCCCACTGATCAACCCTCTCCCAGCGCCGGGGCGCCACCCGATCTGAGCGCAACCGACCGTGGCCGGGGCGACTTGGTCAGTGTCTGGGGTTCGAGGCGGCGGACTCCCACCACCGTCTAACGCGCCGGGTGGAGGCTCTGCGGGTGGGTGCTGAGCGTGGCCGGCCGCGCGGTGCTGCGGTTGGACGGTGGTGGAGGTCCGCCTGCCGGAGCGAGGCGCGGACCTGCAGGCCATCACAAGTGGTGGCGTCGACTCGCTCGCCCGCTCACGGCTGCCCGCCGGGCGCAGTTGTGATGGCCTGGGGGTTCGGGTAATTGGCGCGCGTCGAGTGACTGCCTTCCGGCAGAGTAGGAGCGTGGCGGATGTCAGTGAGCGGTTCTGGGGGAAGTTGCCGGCGGGGAGCCGGCAGGCGTTGGTCGACGGGCTGAGTGCTTCTGAGTTGCAGTCGGTGTTGCTGGATGTGAGTCGGGAGCGGGCGGCGAAGGTGACGCCGGCGCGGTTGATGCAGCGGTGGCGGGAGGATCGGTTCGTACGGCCGTCGACCGCCGATCCGCGGGCGTTGGTGCAGACGCAGCAGCGATTGTGGGGTGCGTTGCCGGAGCGGTTCGCCGGGGTGGAGTTGTCGCCGGTGACGCCGTTGGGGACGTGTTCGGCGGTGGCGACGATCAACCAGCATCAGGTGCTGAGCACGATTCGCGGTACCGAGGTCGCCAGCGATCCGACCAACGAGCTGGCGATCGAGGCCGCCGTACGGCGTCGTGCTGGGCAGGCGCGGGTCGATCTGGCGGCATGCCAGCGGGTGGTTCGGGCGCAATCGGTCGATGGGGCGGGGATGTTCGCGCACTTCCAGTTGTTCGTGCTGGTGTCGAGTGCTCGCGACACGGGTTCGGGCCGGACCGAGGCCGAACTGCTGATCGATCACCTGAACTTCTGGGCGGACGTGCTTGGCGAATCCGCCGATCTGACGTTCACCACGTTTACCCCGTCCGCGGTGACCGAGCGGATCGAGGACACGGTCCGCCCGGCGGTTCGCGCGACCCTCCGCGAAGACAGCGAGCGCACCAAGAGCGCTACCTACTACACCGGTACGGCGCTCGGCGTCGGAATGCGGGATGCGGAACTCGGCGATGGTGGGTTCACGAGTTGGACCGCTGATCTGCTCGGCGATGCGAAGGAACGGTGTCTGACCTCGTGCATCTCGACTGAGCGGCTCACCGCAGTTTCAGCAGACCTGCGTCAGTAGGACGGAAGCCGCACGCCTCGAGGTAGAACGCGGTCAGGTGCGGCTCGAAGTCGACGTGTAGCCACTCGCATCCAGCTGCCCGGGCCTCTGACGCCGCGGCTGCGACTAGCTGCTGGCCGATCCCGCGTCTGCCGAACTCGGGGTGCACCGCTGTGTCGAGGACGAATGCGTGCGCTCCGCCGTCCCAGCAGGCCTGGACGAAGCCGACGAGGCGATCGTTGCTGAAGGCACCGATCCAGGCCAGAGCCCAGCGCTCCAACCGCTCTGCCCACGGTTGGGTTGTCGGCTCACCGTCGAACGCTGCCGCGTGCAGCTCCGACAACACCCGATCATCAACCGGGAACCGCACAACGAACTCGATCGAACTCATAGCATCGCCACCCCGGCTGCCAGCCGCTCATTGAATGCCGCTGCCTCCTCGGAGCCTTCAGGCCAGTCGGCCATGCTCAGATAGCCCTGCACCATGCTCGACGGCAGTGCGGTCCTTAGTCCGTCGCTCGGTCCATACGCCGCCAGCGCCTCGGCCCACTGCGCAGGTGGCACCGAGGAGACCAGGTGCCACGTCAGGTCGATCACTCCGGGCGCGGCGGACACGTCTTCCCAGTCCAGCAAGGCGATTTCGCCGTCTGGAGCGGTTCGCAGGTTGGGCGCCGAGGCATCCCCGTGTACGAGGGTGAGCGGTCCGGCCTCAAGCACCCGCGCCTCGACCTGCAGCACCTTGCCGACCAACCGCGCACCGAATTCGCGCACCGGCGCCGACAAATCCGAGCGAGCAGCCAGCTTCGGCCAGGTGTCGTCGTACAGGCGGGCGACCAGCTCGTCTCCAGCGCCGATCGGCCGCAACCACGGCCAGCGCACGTGGGCGCGGTCGACCCACCGATCATGCATCGAGCGCAGAAGTGTGGCCGCCGCTCCGGGATCAGCTCCCTGGCGCCAGGTGGAGAGGTCTTCAAGCTCCAGGAGGGAACCTTCGTCGTCGAGCTCGGCGCGGTAGCACTCCGGTACCCGAACGCCGATCTCCGGCGCGACCTCCCGATAGAACCGCACCTCAGCCTCAGCCATCCGCAGCTCCGCCGCGATCGACCCAGCCGCCGCAGGCAACCGCCGCTTGATGTAGTTAGCCACGCCCCGACCCTAGGCGCGGCCTCCCCAACGCGCCCCTGATTTAGCGCGCGCGAGGAAGAGCAGCCGACTTCGACCCCACCACCACCTGTCCCGCGCCACCACTTGCGGCCGGAGACAGGAAACCCGGGCCGGAGACCTATGGCAACAGGTCCCCGGCCACCACTTGCTGTCTCCGGCCACCACTTGCTGTCTCACGCCTCCACTGGTGGC
>NZ_SMKA01000377.1 GCF_004348455.1 Kribbella albertanoniae | reverse complement strand
TCCGCCACCCGGTCCGCTCCCTGCCAAGGTCACCCGTGACTCCGACGACGAGCTCACCCTGTTCGACTTCTTGGACTCCGAGCCCGCCGAGCCCGCCGAGCCCTCCGAGCCTTCCGGGCCTGAGTTGGCGACGGTGCTGCCCTTCCGACGTGCGACCGACACTGCGCCTAGCGAGCCCGAGCCAGCGCCGTACGACGACTCCGTGTCCGGCCCCGCGGTCACGGTCCTCGGCGCGGTCCCCCATGACGATTTGCCGCGCGCCCAGGCCTCGGTGCTGCGCGAGCGCGAAGCCTCCGACGTTGCGGCGACCGTCGATCAGGCGCTCCGCGACGGCTGGCTCGTGTACGACGAACGGACGTCGGCCTGGCGACCGGCGGCGGCCGGCGACATCGCCGTACTGGTTCCTGCCCGTACGTCGTTGCCGTTCCTCGAGGACGCGTTGGATCGGGCCGACATCCCTTACCGGGCTGAGGCCAGCTCGCTCGTCTACCAGACCGCCGAGGTCCGCGACCTGCTCGCCTGCGCCCGCGCGCTCGGCGATCCGAGCGATCAGCTCGCGCTGGTCACCACGTTGCGTTCGCCCCTCTTCGGCTGTGGCGATGACGACCTGTTCACCTGGAAGCGGTCCGGCGGTTCATTCACGCTGACCGCGCCGGTCGCCGACGACTTGCTGACGCATCCGATCTGCGAAGCGATGGAGTGGCTGCGCCGCACGTACTACGCCTCTCGCTGGCTCACACCGAGCGAGGTGCTGGCCAAGATCGTCGCCGACCGCCGCATGCTGGAGGTCGCTGCGATCGGGCCGCGCGCTCGCGACACGTGGCGCCGGATCAGGTTCGTCGTCGATCAGGCGCGCGCCTGGTCCGAGGTCGAGCACGGCGGTCTCCGCTCGTACCTCGCTTGGGCCGCACACCAAGGCGAGGAGACGTCCCGCGTTGCCGAGGCCGTGCTGCCCGAGACCGATGCGGACGCCGTGCGGGTGATGACGATCCACGCCGCGAAGGGGCTTGAGTTCCCGATCGTCATCCTGTCCGGTATGACGGCCGCGCCGAACCGTCAGCGCGGTGTCCAGGTGCTCTGGCCGCCGGACGGCGGTTATGCCGTCAAGCTCAAGGCGTCAGTGCAGACCGAGGACTTCGATCTCGTCCAGCCGGTCGACGAGCAGATGGACGACTTCGAACGCCGCCGCCTCCTGTATGTCGCCGCGACGCGTGCCCGCGACCACCTGGTCGTCTCGCTGCACCGGTCGGGGACCCGCCGTCACTCCAGCAATGCCGAGCTCTTCGCCTCCGCCGGCGCTGCGGAGGTCCCGGGGATCACTCTGTTCGACGGCCCGCCGCCGGCCGATCGCGACCCGCGGTCGACGTCGGAAGTCACCCCGCCGATGAGCCGACGCGACTGGGACGAGCAGATCACCGCGGCCCGCCAATCCAGTCGCCGTCCTTCTGCTCGCAGCGCGTCCGGGCTCGAAGGCACGGGGCCCGAAACCGCGTTGGCCGACGTGGACCCTGGTACGACAAAGGCTCCGCGTGATCTCGAGCTCCCGCCGTGGTCGAAGGGCCGGTACGGAACCGCGATCGGGCGCGCAGTCCACGGCGTACTGCAGGTCGTCGACCTGTCCACCGGCGCCGGTCTCGAATCCGCGGTCGCGGCCCAGTGCCTCGCCGAAGGTGTCCTCGAGTACACCGACGTCGTGACTGCGCTGGTTCGCTCGGCCCTCGGCGCGGAGGTCGTGCAACGCGCGGCAGCCCGCGACCATTGGCGCGAGTCGTACGTCGGCACTGTGCAGCCCGACGGCACGGTCCTCGAGGGTTTCGTCGACCTGATCTACCGAGAGGACGACGGCCGGCTCACCGTCGTGGACTACAAGACCGACGCCATACCGGCGGCCGCGCTGGACAGCCGTGTCGCCTACTACGCTCCGCAATTGCAGGCGTACACGGAGATCCTGCCCAACACCGGCCCACCGGTCCTGCTGTTCCTCAACCCCGCCGGCGCGGTGGCCCGCCAGTTGCCCTAGGCAACGGTGGTTTGGCGGCGTACCGTGATTGGGTACTGGCTCGGAAGAGACCCGGGAGCAGCCCATGCGCATCGCGGACAGGTACGAGCTGGAGGCGGTTGTCGGGCGCGGCGGCATGGGCGAAGTCTGGCGCGCGAGGGACACCGTGCTGATGCGGCCGGTGGCGATCAAGCTGCTCGCGGACCATCAGGGCGGAGCGCGGCTCCAGCACGAGGCTCAAGCCGGTGCTGTGATCAACAATCCGCATGTGGTCGACGTCCACGACTTCGGCTCGTACGACGACTCGCACTATCTGGTGATGGAGTTCGTCCACGGGACGACGGTCGCGGGCGAGCTGCGTCGTGGCAGCCCCCTCTCGATGCAGGCCGTCGTGCGGATCGTCGCGCAGACGGCCGACGGGCTGCTCGCCGCACACCACGAAGGCGTCGTCCACCGCGACATCAAACCCGCCAACCTCCTGCTCGGCGAGGACGGCACCGTCAAGATCGCCGACTTCGGCATCGCCCGCTTCCTCGACGACACGACCGACGACCGGGAGACGCACGACCACCTGCTCGGGACCAGCTTCTACGTCGCTCCCGAACGGGCCCGGGCCGATCCCGCCGGCCCGGCCGCCGACATCTACTCACTGGGCTGCGTCCTCTATCAACTGCTCACCGGCGCCCCGCCTTTCCTGGCCGACACCCCGACCGGAGTGCTCCGGCGGCATGTGAGCGGCGTACCGACCGTGCCCTCAGGCGTGGAGGCCGGGGTCGGCCGCCAACTGCTGCGCATGCTTGCCAAGGACCCCGCCGATCGCCCCGACGCCCAGGAGATCATCGACTGGTGCGACCGGGCGCGGTGGTCCGAGGTGACCTTCGATTGCAGGCCAAGGGCAACGGAGTTGGCAGAGATCACGCAGGCGATCGCCTAAACAACCAGGCGAACCGCCAGCACCACGATCACCACACTCGACGCCAGCGCCGTCACGAGTCGCCCGAGGTTCCCGGTCAGCACGCGTCCCAGCAGTACACCGCCACCGGCGAGCAGCAGTTGCCAGCTGGCCGACGCCAGGAACGCGGCCGCCACGAACACCGGGGCCGACCCGGTCCCCGAGCTGCCGAGTACCAGCGCTGCGAAGTAGATCACCGTCATCGGACTGAGCAACGTCATCCCGAGCATCCCGAAGTACGCCGTACTGCCGCGCACCGGCGCTTCCCGAACGACCCCAGTCAACCGGCGCGCCCGATACCGCCGTACCCCAGTGACTGCGCCCACCGCCGCCAGCCCAATCAGCACCGCCACGGAAACCCACCGCAACGGCACCACGACCGGCACCAGAACTGGCGCGAGCGCTGCACCCGCTACCGCAGCCACCAGCGCGTAGATTCCGTCAGCCGAGGCGATCCCCAAGGCAGCACAGGCCGCGACGCGCCCCGAACTCCGCTCACTCAACCCCACGAGATAGGTCCCCACAGGCCCAACCGGCACAGCAATCCCATACCCGGCCAGCACCCCGGCGACCACCACCTCGATCACGATCGGAAGCGGCGAGACCTCCAACAACGACCACCCTGCTGCTGAGCCCCAGCCGCCACGTCGGCAACCAGTCTCGCCAGCAACACCCCAAAGGTCGTAGTCATACCCACATCATCCGAACAACCCCCGCCCACCTCAACCGATTTACAGTCGACGTGCCCGGCCGAACCCCGCCGACTCGAACTGCGTGAGCTCTGGCTATCCGGAGATCGCGGCGAGGATGGCGGCTTCCACGGGGTGCGCGGCGGTTGGGTCTGTCAACGTGAAGGGTTCCAGAAGCGCAACACCTGGCTGGGTGATGATGCGTGGGCTGATGCCGCGGTGCGGCCACGAGGCGGCGTGGACGAGAAACGGGTGGCACAGATAGACATCCCCGGCCGAGCCCGTGGCCTCGACAACCCGCCGGTCCGCGCTTGCCTCGACGATCGGCGGACCCGACTCGGCCATGGTGAGCCCGTCATCGCCTGCTGGAGCCAGGACACGCGCGGCGTCCGCGTGCGAACCGACTCGGATCCGGGTCGGAGCATCGTCGGCGCCTACATCGGTCAGCAGGAAGAGCGAAAGCAGACCGCGTTCACGACTCCGGATGTTCGCCCGCCAATCGGTGCCGTCCCAGTAGCTGGTCTCGATGTGCCAGCCCGCGTCCCCCGGGTCAGCGGGATGCGGGAACCGCACGGGAATCGTTCCACCCATTCCCTCACGCTTCCACCACTTGTCCGGACCGATCAGCTGGTCGTAGGCCTCCCACAGCACACCGGCCGTACCCGCTTCAGCGAAAGCCGGTTCGCCTTCCTCAGGACAGACGATCCGCTCGACCGGCGCCTTCCAGGACCCGGCATCAGCCCTCCTGACGCCACGCCCTTCCAACTCCTCCCAAACCACATCCACACAGGCATCCACCACCGGACGCGGCACAGCACCCCGAACGACGACGAATCCATCCCGCATGAACGACGCGATCTCGCCATCGGTCAACATGCCAAGCAGCCTTCGCTACCCGTCTACCAGGGTCAACAGAGTTTCTCCGCAACACGGGCTGCGCCGCGAACTCCCCGTACGCCGTCATCGCACATCCTGTCCGCCGAGAGCATCACCGCGTTCTCGCGCAAGGCACCTAATCCGCGTCGGCCAGTCCCAGCGAGTACTGCCTGAGCATCATCAGTTGCTCGTCATTCACCGGTGGCAACGGCGCATCAGGGTCTAGCGGACACGCGAAATCTCCTTCGGCAGTCATCCATGCCAGTACACCGCCCGACATGCACTCCGGATCGAACAACGCAGGCGGGTCGCAGAACGGAAAACCCTCAGCAGCCACCCAGGCAACCCGGCAACCCGCCGCGATCACTGCCGCCAGCGTCTGCCGAATCGCGTCCCTGAACCGGCCGCCCGTTGACCAAACAACCACCGGAAGGTCCCAGTTCGCCACCTCCCAGGCCACGCCATGCAACAGGTAAAACCTGGCCTCTGGATCACCCGGCCACTCGCCCGCCGGCAACACGAAGGTCCCGAGACAGCCTCGTCCCACCAGCCCGTAGAACGACAGCCCAGGAACCTCGTCTCCGTCAACGATCACGACGGCCGCATCCCGCGCGAGGCGGTCGCTCCCCATCACATCTGTCCCGTCACTCAGTCCACGACCTCAACGCCGACGCCGTACCGCTCCGCAAAGTCGCCGGCAAGCTCCGGCCCAGCCAACCGCGGAATTCCCCGCTCCCACCACCCGCGCTCGTCCCCGCGATCCAGATCGATGAGTAACGCGCGATACCTCGCGTCCAGTGCCTCGATCTCCGCGCGCACCCAGTCCATCTGCTCAAACCCTTGAAGCATCGGACTCTGCAGGATCCTGTCGATCAGTCTCCGCACCGAAAGATCGTGGTCGAACTCCTCGATGTTGTCGCCATACCCCTCTTCGCACAGCTCCACAAAGAGCCGCCAACTGCCGATGACAACAGTCGGTGTCACCAGGCGCCGAGAACCGGCCGATTGCGCAACTGCTCCAAACTCGGCAAGGAACTCTCGCGTGTCACTCATTCCTGAACCCGCCACCGCCATCGTCCTTCTCGCATCCAGATTCGACGAACAACGTGCAGCACCGCGCACCAGGACCCTCGAACAGCAGCCGCGACAACAGGTCGTTCTCCAGACTCCTCGTCATCGCTGTCGGGTCACGACTCAAGACCTCTGGACTCGCCGACGATCGCAGTACGCTCAGCTTCGAAGGTGACAATTGCCTCTGGATCGTCGTCGAAGTACCGCTCCCAGAAGCCGTCACGCCAGCGTGCTGGACCGAGCGCCAGAAACCCACCATCCCTGATCGTCGCTACCCAGTTCGGCGGAACGCCCGGATCAACGGTCTCGAACATCTCCGCGTCCCAGAGACTCGGCACTCCCGGCGCCAGGTCCAGCCGCAAGTGGACGTACCTCCCCGGTGACGCAAGAACCTCGAGTACCACATACTCCCGGCCGACCTCGATCGAGGAATTTTGCTCCTCCAACTCACGGGTCACCGGATTGACGATCCGCAGGCAACGAACCCGCACATTCACCTCCCGAGATTTAGTTTCGACTTGTAATCAATGTCGTAGTTCATTCTTCCGGTCACCGAATTGTAGTAGAAATGCACCTGGAACGGCCCGGAGGGACTCCGATACGTCTTCGTCGAATACTTTCCCCAATCTGCGATGTCACTTCCGTCGGCCGTGAGCGCTCGAATAACCGCAGGATTCCCCAGGTCCTCGCCGTCGATGATGCGATCTGACGCGTCGATGACTTCTGCCTTCAGGTAGCCGGCATCTGTAGTGATGGATGCAGCCTCGGCACGCCTGGCCTGGGTGAGGAGGCCTGCCCGAGTGGCGTTGTTGCGCGCGGAATCAGGACCGAGTCGGGCTGCCTGCTCGAGTGCTCCGCTTCGGGCCCGGCCGAGGGCAGGGAATCGGCTGGCGACGGCGCCTACGGCTATGTCGGCAGCCAAGGCTGAGCAGTTGCCTTTTAGTACGCAGGCTTGGGAGTCGAGGATGCCGGCGGTGCCGGCTGAGAGGACGCCGGTGGCGGCGGAGAACTGCATGGCTATGGGGATGGCGGGGGCACAGGCGCGGACGAAGGTGCAGGTGATGGCTACTGCCAGGGCGCCGGTGGAGGCGTAGCCGGAGATGTGGGAGACGTCGGTGAGGGTGCCGTCGACGTCGGAGAGGCCTTGGAGGTCGGTGGATTTCAGGGGGTTGCCGGAGGTGTAGGCGTAGGGGTTTGGGGAGCCGGCTTGGTCGGGGGTGAGGAAGGTGGCGGTGGTGGGGTTGTACTCGCGTTGGTTGAGGAGGTAGTTGCC
>NZ_SMKA01000376.1 GCF_004348455.1 Kribbella albertanoniae | reverse complement strand
CGCCCGTACCCGATCGCCGCCGCCCGCCCGATCCCGGACGAACCACCCGTCACCAGCACCGCGGCACCCTGCAGACCCAGCTCCATGAACGCACTCCATGAGATAGTTAGTCGGCTAATACTCAAAACTTAGCCGACTAACTATCAGCACACAAGTGTCGAGATCTAGTCGCACAGTCAGACGGCGGGCGGGACGGCCACGACCTTGCCGTGGATCTGTCCCGCTTCCGCCTGCTGGTGGATGGCGGGCAGCTCGCTCAGCGGCACGCGCTGGGCGATCTCGACGTGGAGGTCACCGCTGTCGATGAGGGCGACGAGGTTCGAGAGCACGTCCGCGTCGGGGTGGACGAAGACCGTGGCTGCGCGGACGTTTCGCTCCTCGTCGCTGGGCGTTGTCACGGTCGGTGTCGTGGAGACGACCACGCCGCCATCACGAACTCGTGCGACCAGGGCGCTGAACCCGTCGGGGGTGATCGGCGCCAGGTTGAGCAGCAGGTCGACGGGCTCGGTCACAGCGTCAAGCACAGGGGTGGCGGTGTGGTCGATGATCTCGTCCGCTCCGGCGGCCTTGACGATCTCGCTGCTGCGCGGGCTGGCGGTGGCGATGACGTGGGCACCGGCGCGCTTGGCCAGCTGCACGGCGTACCCGCCGACGGGGCCGCCGGCACCGTTGATCAGCACCCGCTGGCTGGCCTTGAGGTCGCCGGCCTCGAAGAGCGCCTGTGAGGCGGTGAGTCCGACCGACGGCACTCCGGCGGCGTCGGCCAGCGGGGTGGCGGTGGGAGCCTTCACCAGCACCTCCGCGGGGGCGACGACGTACTGCGCGGCCGAGCCGTTCGCGTTCATGGGGATGAGCCCGATGACGTCCTCGCCTACGGCGAGGCCGTCCACCCCCTCGCCGAGCGCGTCGATCGTGCCGGAGACGTCGTAGCCCGGGGTGTGCGGCAGCGTGATCGGGATGGGCAGGAAGCCGCCGCGGATACCGCCGTCGGCCGGGTTGTAGGCGGATCCGGCGACCTGGATGCGCACCTCGCCCGGGCCGGGAACCGGCTGGTCGGCGTCCTCGTAGCGCAGAACCTCCGGGCCGCCCGTTGCGTGGAACCGTACTGCCTTCATGATGTTTCCCTTCGGTGATGTGCTTCGGATTCGAAGCAACTGTGACCACCGTAGCTCTACTTCGAACTCGAAGCAAGTGCTTCGAGTTAGAAGCACTGCTAGACTCCGCCCATGACCTCACCGCGGCCTTCTCTGGACGCCACGCAACTGGGGGCCTACTTCGCCCTCATCGAGGCGAGCAGCCTGCTGAAGCACGCCGTCGAGCAGCAGTTGCGAGAGGCCGGGGATCTCAGCTACGTGCAGTTCCAGCTCCTGGCCACCCTCGGCGACTCCCCGGCGGGCAGTCAGCGGATGACCGATCTGGCCGACGGCGTCGTCTACAGCCGCAGCGGACTGACCTACCAGGCCCAGACGTTGGAGAAGCGGGACCTCGTGACCCGGACGCCGTCCTCCGATGACGAGCGCAGCACCACCGTCACCATCACCGACGAGGGACGCGCTGTGCTCGCTCGGGTCTTCCCTGGTCACATCGCGGTCCTCGATGACCTGCTGTTCGCCCCGCTGTCGCGCTCCGATGTCGAGACACTCGCCGACATCCTGGCCCGCGCCCGAGACCACATGCGGCAGACACCGCCGCGGTCGGCGGCACCAAGGCGAAGCAAGAAGCCGGCTGGAACTACTGACCAAGCTCGATAGATCGCCGGGGTTGCACGTTGCTGCAGTTCGGTGTTGCTGGCCCTGATGGTCCGGTAGCGTCTCGCGCGGGGGAATCACTCAACTGCGGACTTGGTGGGGAATTGTGAACATCGACTTCGGGCTCGACCCGACGTTCTCGTGGTACGTCGTCCTGCTGTGCATCAGCGGCGCGGCGATGGTGGGGATGGCGCTCGTGAAGAGCACCGGGCAATCGAACGGCGCGCGGATCCTGAGCGGCGTCGTGGGTGCGGCCTTCCTCGGGTACGGCGTCTTCCTCGGCTTCATCTCCGAGGGGGACAGCTACTGGATGTTCTTCCAGGCGTTCTTCCTGCCGGCGATCCTGGTGGTCAACTTCGTCCGCGGCGCCCTGGCCCGTCGGTCGGAGCGACCGAGAGTCTGATGCACGTCCTCCGCCGCGCCGACCAACCAAGCGTGCCCTGGAAGAACGGCCTGGGCATCACGTACGAGGTGGCGCGGTCGGAGGGTGCCGACTTCGACTGGCGGCTGAGCTTCGCGGAGGTCGAGCGGCCCGGTCCGTTCTCCAGCTTCCCCGGGGTTGATCGCATCATCACGCTGGCGGCGGGTGAGCAGCTCGCGCTGACGATGCCGGGCGGCGATGTTCACGTCCTGTGGCCGTACGAGCCGTTCGCGTTTCCGGGCGAAGCCGAGGTTCACGGTGACCCGTCGGGCTCGACGATCAACCTGAACGTGATGACGCGCCGGGGCCGTGCAACGGCGGCGGTGGCGTGTCAGCGGATCGCCGGCGAGGAGAACGTCCATGGCGCGGACTTCCTCGCGGTGCTGGACGGTTCGCTTGCCGTCGATGGTGTCGTGCTCGGGCCGCGTGATGTGGTCTGTGATCCGTCCGACGGGCTGACGGTCACCGGCAACGGAGTGGTGGCCGTCGTCAGCATCTCCTGAGGGCAGACTTGCCGGATACTCCGGGCAGACTTCGCTTGCAGGGCGGGTGATCGCGCCTGGGTGCGGATAGCTTGCTGGCATGGTTCAACTCGTCACCGAAGGACCCGAGTACGACGCCGCCGTCGCGATCTGGAACGGGGCTGTCAGCAACCGCCCGGTGGTGGTCGCGATCTGTACGACGACCGCCGACGTACGGGAAGCGATCGCCGTGGCCCGCGACCGCGGGTTGCCGCTGTCGGTCCGCGGCGGCGGTCATGACTGGGCCGGTCGCGCGCTCCGGGACGGCGGTCTGGTGATCGACCTGACCCGGATGCGGCAGGTCTCGATCGAGGATGGTGTGGCAACGGTGGGCGGTGGTGCGACGGCTGAGGACGTCGCCGCGGCCGCGGATCGGCTGGGGCTTGCGGTGGCGACTGGGACAGTTGGCACGGTTGGATTGCTGGGGCTGACGCTTGGTGGGGGCTACGGTCCGCTCAGCGGGCGCTTCGGTCTCGCGGCCGACAACTTGCTGGGTGCGGAGGTCGTGCTCGCCGACGGGAGCGCCGTACAGGCTGATGGCGAGCTGCTGTGGGCGTTGCGTGGTGGCGGCGGCAACTTCGGCGTGGTCACGTCCGCCCGGATTGCCGTGCATCCGTTGGCCGAGGTGCTCGTCGGCTCGTTCGCCTTCCCGTTCGAGGAGGCCGAGCAGGTCTTCCTCCGGTACGGCGAACTCCTCGACTGTGGACCTGATGAGCTCACCTCGGTGATCGCCATCGTGGCCGATCCCGAGGGCAATCCGCTGGTCTCGGCAGCGCCGACCTGGTCGGGAGATCTTGCCGAGGGCAAGGATGTCCTCGACGGGTTCACCACGCTCGGTACTCCGTTGCAGGCGGAGCTGACTGTGAAGTCCCCGCTGGCGAAACTGCGTGAGTTCGACGGTGCGTTCCCGGACGGGGTCACCTATGCGATCCGCACTCGCAACGTCGCCGGCTTCACCCCGGATGTCGTGACGGCGTTGCTCGAGGCGTACGCCGCCCGCACCTCGCCTGGCACGTTCATCAACATTCATCACTTCCACGGCGCCGCGAGCCGGATGCCGATCCGGAAGTCCGCCTTCGGTCTGCGGGACGACCACTTCATGCTCGAGTTCATCGAGGTCGGTGGCGACGGCAAGTGGGCGCGGGCGGCGAGCACCCTGCTGGCGCCGTACTCGCTGCCTGGCGGCTACCCCAATCTCCTCGGTCCCGAGGACGTGCAGCAGACCGCGGCGGCGTACGGCCCGAACGCCAACCGGCTGCTCCGGATCAAGCGCCGCCTGGACCCACGCGGCGTCTTCACCGCGACCGCGCTGCCGGCCGGTGTATCAGGCGACCAGGGTGCGGACTCCGAAGAATAAGCCGGTCGTCGCCGGCGGCTTTCTGCTGCATTCATGAATTACCCAAACAAACGCTCCGCGTAAACAATTCATGACATTGGGCTATTGCTCAATGCTGAGTGTACGTGCTTGCATTCCCCCAGTAATCGGTCACCAATTTCCTGAGGGGGGAATCCGATGCCACGTCTGTCTTTGCCCGCCCGCTTCGCAGCAAGTCTGTTGATGCTGGCGGGTTTCCTCACCGTTGTTTCACCCGCGGAGGCCGCAGTCCCGGACCGGAAGGGCTGGGCGCTGTGGAACCAGACCTCCGGCTCCGTCGTGCCGAGCGGCACCTGGCCGGTCGGAAGCTCCGTCATCCCGATTTCGCCGGGCCGCTACCAGGTCAAGCTGGTCGGCCAGGGCGCGCCACAGGGCGTCGTACACGTCACGGCGATCAACAACACGCCGCACTGGTGCCAGGCCGAGAACTGGGGCCAGTCCGGCGCCGACGAGATCATCAACATCCGCTGCTACCGGGCCGGCGGCGCGCTGGACGTGTCGAGCTTCAGCGTCTTCTTCGTCCGCGCCTCCGGCGGTCCCGCGCCCGGCCCGTACGGGTACGTCGACTCGTCCGCCACCGGCGCGCTCTTCAGCCAGTACAACTCGACCGGCGCCGGCAACACCTCGACCAACCTCAGCGTCGGCCAGTACGAGGTGAAGTTCCCGGGCCTGGTGGCCGGTGGAACGCTCGACGGCAGCCTGCAGGCAACCGCGGTCAACCCGCAGCAAGGCGCCCGCTGCAAGATCCGCAACTGGGTCTCCAGCGGCAGCGGCCAAGACGTCAACGTCCTCTGCTTCAACGCCGCCGGCGCCCTGCTGAACACCCGCTTCACCCTGACCTACCAGTACAAGGTCTCCCTGTACGGCGCCGCCGTCCCACCCAAGTACTACGGCTACTTCCTGAACCAGCCACCCGCCGGCCCGCCCTCCACCAACCTCAACTCGATCCTCGGCCTGGGCGCCAACACCATCATCTCCGCCGGTCTAGGCCTCTCCCTGGTCACCTTCCC
This sequence comes from Kribbella albertanoniae, assembly GCF_004348455.1. Classification (GTDB taxonomy): domain Bacteria; phylum Actinomycetota; class Actinomycetes; order Propionibacteriales; family Kribbellaceae; genus Kribbella; species Kribbella albertanoniae. The sequence continues at coordinate 1,884 of NZ_SMKA01000376.1, read as the reverse complement.
GCGGATCGCCTTCACCCAGAACACGGTCCAGGTCACCGCCTACGGCTCCAACCCCAACTTCTGCGGCCTCAACACCTTCTGGACCAACAGCACCTCCGGCCCAGACCTCATAGTCCGAGACGTCAACTGCTTCACCAACGCCGGCGCCCCGGTAAACACCGGCTTCACAGTCAGCGCCAACTCCATCCTCTGACAGCCGCCGGAGCCCACGCTAACCAGGTGTGGGCTCCGTTCTGTTGCTCAGAGATCTTCCAGCGAGATCGAGGCGAACAAGTCCGGTGAGCATTCCGGGCAGTCGGGCTGCGCCACTCGGTGGTCGCGGAACCATAGTCCGGTGTCCCGGGCGTTGCTCTCGGGGAGTGCGGCCAGCCGCAGTTGTTCGATCCTGGAGATGTCGACAGGGAGGGCCGCGATGCTGCTGCGGAACGCGATCAGGTGGCAGTCGATCAGGGCATCGTCCGACATTCGCTGGAGCACTCGGTACTCCCAAACGCCATCGCGTCGTGCGCTGAAGAAGTTGTCGCCCGGATGGCGAGGCAACAGGACATGGGTGGCGTCGGGCTTGAGATGGGCGATGCTCGACTCGTACGACTTCGAGGTCAAGTCGCGGTCGAACGCCTCGGTCATGAGTCTGGCGAGCGTCGCTGTGGAGACAACCCGCACTGAGGAGGCGTCGTACGGTCGGCGCCAGCCACCGCGTCGGAGCGAGAGTGAGGTTGGCGGCTCGGCGCGGACAGGCCACTCGCCGTACGTTTTGAGGTAGGTGTAGTCGAAGCCGAGGTCCTTGAACTGCTCGATCAGCCAGGCCTTTTGCGCGGGTGAGGCGGTCGTCCACAGCCAGTAGAAGGTGAAGGTGCCGGGACCTGGCCAACCGGGAGGCCCACTGCGCGCACCGATTCGGCCGCCGCCGAGGAGGCCCGGCAGGTTGTGCACGACATCGGCCAGTCTGCGGATACGCTCCACGTCCGGTTCCTTGGAGCGAAGCCGTGCGGCGGCCTCACCGCGGATCTCGATGACCGCCTGGTAGACCAACCCGGCCGCGACCCGTTGCTCTTCACGACGTAACTTGCGCCCGTGCATCGTGTCAGTGTGTCACTTGGCACCGGTCCAGACGATGCGGTCGGTGAAGGTGCCCTTGGTGGCGGCCTTGGCGTGGCGGATCTTGTCTAGATGGGGCTCGGTGAGGTTGAGGTCGGCGGCCAGGGCGTAGGCGACTTCGAGGATGTCGGCCAGTTCGTCGGGGGCGTCCTCGTCGGTGGCGGCGAGGAATTCGGTGACTTCTTCGGTGAGTTTGGCGCGGAGGCGGTTGCGGTACTCGGCGGGGTCTGCGGTGTAGTAGGTGGGGTCCTCGCCGTTCGCGCGGATGATTTCGGGGATCCGGTCACGGACGAGCTTGCTGGTGTTGGTCACCTGGGCAGCATGTCAGCCGCTGGGGACAGTCGTCTGCTGACGGACAGGACGTGTGGTCCCCGCGCTCGGCATCGTCGGCGCGGGGGAGCCAGCAGGCGTATACGTTCTGTCGCTCGGCGGGCCGCGGTGTCGGTAAGAACACGTAGTAGTACCCCCTGAGCGGCGTTGCCGGTTGCCGCCCACGCTCAGCGAGTGCCGAACCTGGGACCATTACGTGTCGTTAGCGACGCCAACAGACGAGCCGGTAGCGGTGTGCGCGGCCCGCGGGCGATCTGCCGACGGACAGGACGTATAGGTGTGCTGGACGTCGTCGGTGCGCTCAGCGTCGTCGGCGCGGGGGAGCCAGCAGGCGTATACGTCCTGTCCTTCGGAGGATCGGCCTCAGCCCAGGCCGGCGGCTTTGAGGAGTAGGTCTCGGACTGCGGTGGCGGGGACTGGGCCTTCGCCTACCAGGGTGGGGTCGGTGCTGAGGAG
>NZ_SMKA01000375.1 GCF_004348455.1 Kribbella albertanoniae | reverse complement strand
GGAGGGTGGCGGGTATGAGCGAGCTGCGGGTTAACGAGGTTGGGGACATGGTGTTGACGGGGGCGGCGGCGATGCAGGCGCTGGCGGATCCAGTGCGGCTGGCGATGACGGATCGGCTGACTCGGCACGGGGCGGCGACCACTGACGAGCTTGCGGACGCGACCGGGGTCCCGGCACAGGCTGTGGAGGAGCATGCGGAGCAGCTGGCGGCGGTGGGCCTGCTGAAGCGGAACGGGGATAGCTGGGAGGCGTGTGGGCGGGGCATCTTCTTCGAGATTCCGGAGGACGGGGAGGTCGAGGTTCAGCAGGCGGCTCGGGCGTTGAGCAGTGCGATGTTGCTGAGTTATGAGCACCTTCCGCGCCAGTGGGTCGAGAGCACGGAACCGGGGCTGGAGCTGGAGTGGGCTCGCTCGGCGGGGTTGTTCAACGCGGGCATGTGGTTGACCGCCGAGGAACTGCGCAAGGTGCAGGAGGATCTCGAGGTTCTGCTGATGCCTTATCTGCAACGCAAAGAGCCGACGCCGGACTCACGGCGGGTGCGGATGCTCGCGTACTTCCTGCCACCCAAAAGCGACTAGAACGCGACTAGCCGGGGGTGGTGCTCGACCACACCCGGCTGACATGACAGATTGCGACGGTCCGATCACGCTTTGCCGTTGGAGTCTGTATGAAGGTCGTCTCCCTGGCCGTCGGCCTGGGGCTGTCCGCCGCTGCTGTCCTGATCGTTCCCGGCTCGGGAGCGACCGCCTCGATGCCGACGGGGGTGATCGTCGACAAGGCGCGGCCGGTGGCGAACAAGTACCTGCAGCAGAAGCTCACCTGGCGACGCTGCGGTGACGAGGAACTGCGGACCTTCTGCACGAAGATCGCCGCACCGCGCGACTGGGCCAACCAGTACGCCGGAACCGACATCGAGCTCGCGGTCAGCAAGGTCGCCCCGGAGCGCGGTAAGCCCAGCCGGGTCGTGTTCGGCAACCCAGGTGGACCGGGCGGCGCCGGGCTCGGGATGGCGCCGTACCTCGCAAGCCAGAAGCCGCTGGCCAAGAACCATCTGGCGGTCGGCTTCGACCCCCGCGGTTCCGGCGAGAGCACCAACGTCACCTGCCAGGGCGCGCCGGGCTATTCGATGGACGCCCGCGACCGCGATGCGTTGAACCTGGACCTGATCTCGCAGGCCTCCAAGCTCGCCCAGCCGTACTGCGATCGCCAGTCCCGCGGCCTGCTCCCCTACATCACCACCGCTCAGACCGTGCAGGACATGGACCTGATCCGCCAACTGCTCGGCTTCGACAAGATCGACTTCGTCGGCTACTCCGGCGGCACCTGGATGGGCGCGTACTACCAGACCTACTTCCCGCAGCACGTCGGCCGTTTCGTGCTCGACTCGAACACCGACTTCACCCGCCCGTGGATCAGCACGTTCGCGGAGCAGCCGGCCGCGTTCCAGCGGCGGTTCCAGCAGGACTTCGCGACCTGGGCAGCCAAGTACGACGACAAGCTGCACCTCGGGATGACGTCCCGCGAGGTGGTTCGCAACTACGAACGGTTACGGGCGGCGCTGAAGAAGCAGCCCGCGGTCGAGGAGTTCCTGGAAGCCTCGATCCGGATCACCTACGACCAGAACACCCTGGACGACATGGTTTCCGGGGATTTGTATACAAAACTCGACTTCTACTCGCTGGCCCTTGATCTGGCATTTCTCCGCGACCTTTCCGAAACCCAGACAAAGGGCGGAGCGAGGGCCGCGCAACGGTTGGTCGATGGACTCTCGCCGACCCGCCAGCGGGAACTCGTCCGCCGCGCTCACCGCAGCACCGTCGGCCTGTCCGCACTCGGCGACGACTACGAGGACGCGACCTTCACTGCGATCACCTGCAACGACACCGCCTGGCCGCAAGGCCGTGAGCACGCCGACCAACTCGCCGCGCGCCTCGGCCCGCGGAACCCGCTGATCGGCTGGAGCATGAACGAGAACCCGTGCTTCTACTGGGACCGCCCGCGGCTCAATCTGCCGCAGCCAACCGGCGCCGGTCTGCCCACAACCCTGATGGTGCAGAGCCAGAACGACCCCGCCACCAGTTACACGTTGGCTGCCGCAGCCCATCATCGGTACGCCGGTTCGCGGCTGCTGACGATCACCGGCGAAGGCGACCACGGCGTGTACGGCGGGGTGAACAAGTGCGCGGACCGGATCATCAACGCGTTCCTCACCACCGGCAGGACCCCGGCCGCCGATGTGAGCTGCCGTGGCGAGGGCATCCCGGCGCCGTCCACCCCGGAACCGATCAACCACGAGGGTGCTGAAGCGGCGACCGGATCCCCGTTGCGCCGGGTCGCGGGATTCACGGCCGCCCTCTCCGGATATCTGCGCTGAAATCATCACGAATTGGCAGCGGCCAAACGCTTGACTCAAATCCGGAGTGGCAATTCGGAGGCTTCTGAAATCACACACCGGCAGCCTCCGGTTACGGTCGGCGAAATCCCGCAGGTGCCTTCGTTGTCAGGACATATTTGTCAGGGCGATGTCAGGGTTACGTCCCTGTGCGACGCAGCGTGACTTCGACAACCTTGTGTCAGCGCGGGAGAGCCGGGCGTCGACCGGGAGGGCTCGACGAAAGGCTCGACCGCCGGACGTGGCTTCGGCCGGCTGTATGTGGGGGGACTGCCTGGGGGGTCAGACAGAGGCACAGCCGGCCGGGTCCACGCACCGCTGCGGTCCCGCGCATCCCAGGTCCCTCGCGGGGCATCGTCGATCCCCCAGGTCGTGATGCTCCGCGAGGCATGTACTCGTCCGATCAGCAGCTCTGGTGGACTGCTGATCGGTTCGGGTCTCACAAGTACCTGGACCGGTCCGGATCAGGTGCCGGGTGCTGGACCGGGTAGCCGTCGGCCACGGCAGCCAGCGGTGCTGCGCGTCCAGCCGACCAGGCCGCCCGGAAGGCCTGCCGATCGAGCGACTCCTCGACCGCACGCCGCGTGGCCAGGTAGTCCGCCTTCTCGACCTGCGGCACCGGTGCCTGGATAACTTCCCGTACGCCGTCCGCCGCACCCAGCAGGAATGCCGCGTACTCGCTGCGCTCCCGCTGTTGAGCAACAGCCGCGAGCTCTTCCAGCACACTGGCCGAACGCCACCGGTCACCCAGGTCCCGATGCTCAGCCAGGCTCTCGTCGAGCAGGTGCACCGCACGCTCGGTCAGACCGCGACGCCGCTCGACTATGCCGAGCTGGTTGAGTGACCACGCCACACCCTCGCGGTAGCCGAGCCGCTGCGACAGCGCCAGGCTCTCCTGCAGCAGGGCCTCCGCGTCGACCAGCTCACCCTTGTACTGCGCTATTGCGCCGAGGCTGATCAGCGACCAGGCGAGTCCTTCACCGTCACCCAGCTTCCGGAAGCTGTCGCGCGCCCGGCCACACCGGCGCGCACCGACATCCAGATCGCCCCGCAGCCACGCCACGAAGCCGAGCTGGTTGTGCGCCCACGACATCCCGGACTGGTCACCAAGGTTCTCGAACAGGTCGTAGCTCTGACAGTGCAGGTCCTCAGCAGTCCGGTAGTCGCCGCGCTCGCGCGCCACTCCCCCGAGTCGCTGCAGGACCAACGCCGTACCGGCCGTGTCCTTGAGTTCCTTGTACTGCGTGAGCGCGGTCTCGAGCCGAGTCGTCGCCACGTCGTACTCGCACTGCAGGAACGCCAGCATGCCGGCGCCGAGATTCGCCTTCGCCAGCGCCGGTGTCGCGTCTTCAGTGGACGGCGACAGGGCTAGCGAACGCTCCAGCCACAGACTGCCTTCCGCGTAGTGACCGCGCAGGTAGCAGAACAACCAGAGTGCGCCAGACAACCGCAATGCTTCGCTGACTGACCTGGTCTGCAGCGCCCATGCCATGGCTGCGCGCAGGTTGTCCAGCTCACTCTGCAAACGTTCTAGCCACTCCTCCTGGCTCGCACCGCGCAGCTCACGCTCCGCCTGCTCCGCCAGCCCGATGTAGAAGTGCGCATGCCTGCTGACTGCTTCGTCCACGCTTGCCGTCGCCTGCAACCGGTCAGCCGCGAACTCCCGGATCACGGCGAGCATGTAGTACCGCGCGACGCCACCGTGGCGAGTCACCCGGATCAGCGACTTGTCCACCAGCCGTCCGGTCAGATCGAGCGCCTCGGCCCGCGCCACCGGCCCGGGTGCGTCCTCACCCGACATCACCATCGCGGCCGCACTCAGGGTCCAGCCACCGACGAACACCGACAGCTGCGCGAAGACATCGCGCTCCGCCGGTGTGAGCAGGTCATGGCTCCACTCGATCGCACCGCGCATCGACTGCTGCCGCGGTGACGCCGTGCGGTCGCCACCGGCCAGGATGCCGAACGACGTCTCCAGCTCACCGGCCAGCTCTTCGATGGTCATCACGTTCGTCCGGGCGGCCGCCAGCTCGATCGCCAGCGGCATGCCCTCGAGCCGGCGGACCACTCGGGCCACCTGCTCCAGCTGACCGGTCGGGTCGTACCCGCGCGCACTCGCCCGATCCACGAACAACCGGACCGCGGCGGACAGCTCGGCCTGATCCTCGTCCGGCGGCAGGGACAGCGGCGGTACGACGTACACGTTCTCACCGGGGACGCGCAGCAGCTCGCGGCTGGAGGCGAGGATGGACAGGTTCGGGCAGGACTCCAGCAGCGCGGCGCACACCTGGCCGACGTTCGAGACCACGTGGGAGCAGTTGTCGAACGCCAGCAGCAGTGTGCGCTGGCCGATCTGCTCGGCGATCTCTTCAGCCAGCCGGGTGGTGTCCAAGGGGTGCAGCCCGATCGAGGCAGCCACGGCCGGGGCCACGCCCTCCGCGTCGGTCAGCGAAGCGAGCGGCACCCAGCACACACCGTCCGGGAAGTCTTCGGACAGCTCGCTTGCGACCGCCATGGTGAGCCGGGTCTTGCCGATGCCGCCCGGACCGGTCAGCGTCAGCAGCCGGGTGATGCGCTGGCCCAGCAAGCGCTTGGCTGCGGTCAGCTCGACAGTCCGACCGATCAACTCGTTCGGCGGGGCAGGTGGTCGCCTCAGCACCGGCTGCGGCGACTCGGAGTCGTTCCGCGCGGTAGCGGTGAGTTGAGTGCGCTCGGCGCTGTTCAGTCGCAGGGCGTCCGCGAGGAGCCGCAGAGTGTGCGCTCTCGGCGCACGGCGACGACCCCGCTCCAGCGCCGCGATCGCGTCGACACTCAGACCGGCCAGCTCCGCCAGGCCCTCCTGCGACAGCCCGGCGTCTCGCCGATGCCGGCGCAACAGGCCGCCGAACCCAGCCCCCTGCACGTCGTCCGAACCGCGGCGAGATCCGTCGGACGACACAGGACGGCTCCACCCAGTTTCCGGCCTCGACGTGGCGGTTGCCACGTACGTCTCGAAAATATCCTTTTCCGGCCCGCATTGTCAGTGATCGCCGAAGGTTCGCGGCGAAGTCGCAGGTAATGCTGAATACCAGATCAGGGCTTGCCAACCGCGTGCCGGGCGATCGCCTGCCGCATGGTTGCCCGTGCGCGCTTGCGGTCCCCGGCGGCGTCGTACGCCGTCGACAGCCGGAACCATACCCGCCAATCGTCCGGCGAAGCCTCTGCCTCGGTCCGGTACTGCTCGAACGCCGCATCGGCCGCAGCCCGGTCGATCCGCCCGGACGGCCGCCGCGGCAGATCGTCGACCGGCAACCCACCGGCCGCCTCCAGCTCACGGGCCAGCCCCTCGGTCTGGGTACCGAACCGCAACTCGCGCCAGACCAGATACGCACCGAGCACCGGAATCACCAGTACGGCGACGCCGAGGCCGACCGCGACCGGATCACCGGTCCCGATCAGCAACACCCCGCGCCAGCCGAGCAGAGCGGCGTACGCAACGAACACGACCGCCAGGACGATCGCCGCCTGCTTAGCTCTCATGCTTAGGCAAGATCCATGAAGTGCTCGAGGCCAATGGTCAGACCGGGCGTCGAGACGATGTTCCGGATCCCGAGCAGCACACCGGGCATGAACGACACCCGCTCGATCGAGTCGTGCCGGATCGTCAGCGTCCCGCCCTCGTCACCGAACAGCACCTCCTGGTGCGCGATCAGCCCGCGCAGCCGGACGCCGTGCACCCGGATCCCCTCGATGTCCGCACCGCGAGCCCCGTCGAGCGACGTCGTCGTCGCGTCCGGGATCGGCGCGCTGCCGGCGTCCCGGCGAGCGGCCGCGATCAACTCCGCCGTACGGCGGGCTGTCCCGGAAGGGGCATCCACCTTGTCCGGGTGGTGCAGCTCGATGATCTCGACCGACTCGTAGTACTTGGCCGCCTCGGCTGCGAACTGCATCATCAGCACCGCGCCGATGGAGAAGTTCGGGGCGATCAGTACGCCGACACCCGGAGCCGCATCCAGCCAGGACTGCAGCTTGGCCAGCCGCTCCTCGTCCCAGCCGGTGGTGCCGACGACCGCGTGGATCCCGTTCGCGACGCACCACTCGAGGTTGTCCATCACCACCTCGGGCCGGGTGAAGTCCACCACGACCTGAGTGCTCGCCTTGGTCAACTCGGCCAGGTCATCCTCATGGTCCAGCTGCGCGACCAGCTCCACGTCCGTGGCCTCGTCAACCGCCAGGCACGTCTGAGCGCCCATCTTGCCCTTGGCCCCCAGTACACCAACCTTGATCATCCGCGCCCTCTCACCGATCCCGTCGAGACCCCAGGATCTCATCCACCCCACCCAACCTTGAGCACCGGTCAGTCACTTCTACGCGCAGAACGTGGTCGATGCGTGCACAAAGTGCACCCCAGCACGACCTTGGGCACCGCTCGACCACCTGAGCGAACGGGACATGGCTGATTCGTGCACAAGGTGCCGGCACCACGACCTTGGGCACCGCTCGACCGTTTGCGCGGACCGGATGTGGTTGATGGGTGCTCAAAGTGCGGGCGCCGGGGCGACCTTGAGCCCGGGTCGACCATCTCGGGGGC
>NZ_SMKA01000374.1 GCF_004348455.1 Kribbella albertanoniae | reverse complement strand
CCTCCGGCCCCTCCTCCACCACATCGGCCGCCTCCACCACGTCCACCTCCGCGAGTGGGCAGCTTTCCGAGACGACCCGCTTGGCCGATCGGCGGTCGCTGGTGGTCGGCGATCGGGCGTACGCGATGGGCGACGAGTCCGGCCTCTATCCGGCCACCGGGTGGCACATCCGGGGTGAGATGGGTGGCTTCTGGACCCAGCCGATCAAACTCCTGGACGGCTTGTGGTTCGGGCTGGACGGGAAGTGGCTCGGCAAGGACGTGACGGCCGCGAAGTACACGAGCGGCCACGGCTACAGCCGGATCGACTACGACGGTTCCGTGCAGGTACGACGTACCGACTTCGTGCCCGACGGTCTCCGCGCAACGCTCGTCGGACTCACGTTGACCTCGGCGACGGCGAAAACGGTCAGCCTCGATGTCGACGCCCACTCCGAACTCATGTCGTCGTACCCCTGGGGCTGGACGACGCCGAGCGCGGCCGACGCGAACCTGCCGGATACCGGTGCTTATGGCAACGGTTCGCTCCAGTTCCGTGACCGCGACTACGCGGCGTACGTCGGATCGTCCCTGCGTCCGACGAACCACGCCCTCGGCCCGAACCACCGTGGCCCGCAGGACCCGGCTGTCATCTGCCCAGCCGACGGTACGACGCCGGCCCGGTGCGATGACTCGTTGGTGGGCAAAGGTACCGGCGGGCGACTCACGTACGACGTTGCACTGAAACCCGGTCGCGAGCAGACCATCTGGTTCGCGGTCGCGGGATCGGATGACGGGCCGGCCGCGGCTCAGCGCGAGTACAACCGGGCTCTCGGCAACCCCGGCAAACTGCTGCAGGCCAAGGCGGCTGCACGCCAACAGATCGATCAGCTGACTGCAGTGGACCTACCTGGTGACCGCCTGCTGCAGCAGAGTGTCGAGTGGAGCAAGCAGAATCTGACCGACTCCGTCCAGGAGGCTCGCAACCTGCGGATCCGCGACGTCAACGAAGGCAAGGACTACCCGGCACCGGTTGGCACGATCGACACCGCGCGCTGGTTCGGCGCCGGCTTCCCCGACTATCCGTGGTTGTTCGCGACCGACGGCGAATACACGTCGTACGCCGCCGTCGCGGCCGGCCAGTTCGACACGGTGAAGGCGCATCTCAAGGCGCTCCGGGATATCAGCGACCTGCTGAACGCGCGCAGCGGCAAGGTGGCGCACGAGATCGTCCCGACCGGCGATGTCTACTTCGGCTCCAACCAGAGCGCGGGCAATACCGACGAGACGGTGAAGTTCCCGAGCATCGTGGCGCTGCTCTGGCGCTGGACCGGCGACGACCGGTTCCGCGACGACTTCTACGACTTCAGCGTCCGCAACCTGCAGTACGTCTACCGCGAACTCGACAAGGACAGCGACGGTTGGCCCGAGGGTCTCGCGAACGTCGAGCGCTCCGGCATGGGCGCGGAGAAACTCGACAGCACCGTCTACCTCGCTCGCGGTCTGCGCGATCTCGCCGACCTGGCCGCGTCCCGGCACGACCGCAAGATCCAGCAATGGGCAACCGCCCGTGCGACCGATCTCGAGTCTCGCTTCGAGGCGCAGTGGTGGGTACCGCAGGCTCTCGGGTACGCCGATTCTGTCGACGACCCCTCCGACCCGGCCAACGACAACACCCCGATCTTCCAGCGGCACTGGACCGGGGTCACCCCGATGGAAGCCGAGCTGGTCCGTCCCGGTCAACCGACCTCGCCTCTCGCATCACCTGAACACGCCGCAACTGCTCTCACGCAGCGCGAAAAGCCCTGCTACACAGGTGAATTCGGCCTGTTCCACACCGGCACCGGCCCGACCTCCGACCCAGCCGGCAACCCCGGTCCATCCTGCGATCCGGTCGTCTCGAAGGTGAAGAGTGAGCGCGCCATCTTCTCGCTCAACACCTCGATCATGGCCGTTGCGGAAGGCAACTACGGTCGCCTCGGCAAGAGCCAGCAGCAGGTGTACACCACTGGCAACGCACGGATCCAGCTCGATCCGAAGGTCTGGGAGACTCCGGGCGCGATGCCGGAGATCGCTCCATCACCGGACGCCGCGGCGAATATCGGCCGCCCGTTCTACGATCGCTCGATGAATCTGCAGGCCTGGGGCGCGTACGGCGTCCTGTGGCCGGTCGTCCACCAGCAACTCGGCGTCGATCCGGACCTCGGCCAGGGGCGGGTGGCCGTCGTACCGCAGCTTCCGGAAGGTCAGTCGAAGGTGGCCGGGAGCAACATTCGGCTGGGTGGCGGCTCGATCGATGTCGCGGCACGCCTTACAGGTAAGGAGTTGCGGACCGATCTGACAGTTCGCAACCTCAGGGCGGAGTTCACTGTCGGGGCGGTGCTTCCGGTCGGCGCGAAGCTCAACAATGTAACGCTCAACGGCCGGGCGACGCCGTACACGGTGGTTACGACCACGCGCGGTACCGAAATACATGTGACAGCTCGTAGTTCGGCAGCCGTGCGGATCACGCTGGCCTGACTTATCGAGACCGGAGGGGTCCCAAAAAGTGGGGCCCCTCCGAGTATGAGTCGGAGGGGCCCAACAGCTGAAGGAAGGTGACGTCTCCAGCCTCCCGAGCCAGATCCGTGGGACCAGCAGACCCCGTCACCGGTCTACCTCGGTGGGGATCCCCACCGCTTGGGTCCTCGGTTTCCGTTCGACCCGCCGCTCCTCGAGAGAACAGCGTGTCGACATTTCTACCGCCGCTGCCCCGGGTCGCACAACCCTTTCCAGACAACAGTTCCGGTGATCTCGCGACTACCCGCGTGTCGTCCACAGTGAGCACGCAATCATCCACAGAACGCACCCGACTTATGCACAGGGCATGTGTATAAGTCAGCCTTTCGCGGGTTTCAGCGGCATCGGTTGCAGGATGCGATGACCGGCGTACAGACCGAGGGCGGTGACGATGGCGACTACCGGTACGGCGAGCGCGAGGGGCGGGCGCTGATAGCCGAGAGCCGACAAAGGTCCGCCCAACCACTGGGCGACGAGCAGGAACTCGGTTGCCGCCGCGGGGACCAGCGACAGCGGGATCATGGCCAGACCGCGCCAGAAGCCGAGCCGGTAGAAGGTCACCCCGAGCAACCACCCCGTCGCCTCGTGCGAGACGACCAGGAGCACGAACTCCGCGAAGATCAGCCCGACCTGCGACGTACTGGTGAAGAGGTGCTGGTTCTCCATCGCCTGCGACCAGCCCTGCCAGTCGTAGACGACGCGCTCGATCTGGTAGCCGACCACCCAGAGCACTGAGGTCAGCAGCGCGGCCACCGTCAGGAAGATGCTCGCGGCAACCGAGAACATCCGCCGGGTGACGCCCTGCGCGACCATCGCGTTGATGTACGCCGGAACGAGGCTGATGCCGACTGCCATCGAGAAGTATTTCGGCGACTGGGTGCCGTAGTCCCAGATGCTGTTGCCGATGCCGTCGGTGAGGAACTGGACGATCAGACCGGCGGCCATGAACACGACCAGCATCGCGCCCCAGTAGGCGAGCATCATCGGGCGCGAGCCGACCTGCATGGCGGTCAGCACCCGACGGAGCCGGAGGCCGTTCGTGATGCCGGGCGGCAACGCCGCGGTCTGGTCAGCAAGTGCAGAACTCATGAGCGGGCTCCCTTCGATACCGGGGCGGTGAGATGCACGAAGAGGTCCTGCAGGCCGACCGGCCCGATCTCCAGACCGGCCGACGCGGCTTGTGCGACCAGCGCCGGATCGAGATCGCCGAGAACCGTGGCGGACTTCGTACCGCCGAGCCTCTCCTCGGCGAGGACGGTGAACTCCGCGGTGAAGTCGTCGACCACCTTGGCCGGACCGACGATCGATGCGCCCCGGCCGCGGAGCGCGTCCACCGGCGACTGCGTGACGAGCCGGCCGTTGTCGAGGATGACCACGTCCTCCAGCAGCGTGCTCACCTCACTGACCAGGTGCGTGGACAGCACGATCGTCCGCGGCACTTCGGCGTAGTCGGTGATCAGCGCGTCGTAGAACGCGGCGCGGGACGGCACGTCCATACCGAGGTAGGTCTCGTCGAAGATCGTCAGCGGGGCCCGGCTCGCCAGGCCGAGGACGGCACCCAGCGCCGACTTCTTACCGCGGGAGAGTTTCTGCATCCGCTTGTTGGTCGGCACCTCGAACCGGTCCAGCAGCTCACCGGCCAGGTCCGCGTTCCAGTACGGGCGCAGACTCTCGGCCAGGAGGAGCGCGTGCCGGACCTGCAGGCTGTCGGCCACGTCACCGGATTCGCGAATCAGGCAGATCCGGCTGGTGACCACCGCATTCTCGTACGGCGCGAGCGGCGTACTGATTCCTGCGCCTTCGATCCGGACCTCGCCCTCATCGGGTTGCCGGAACCCGGCCAGGACCGCGGCCAGCGTGCTCTTGCCGGAGCCGTTGCGGCCGAGCAGTCCGTGGATCTTGCCCGGCGCGAGTCGCAGGTCCAGCCGGTCGAGCGCCGGTGTGCCGGCGAACCGGACCGACAGATTCTCGGTGTGCACCGAGAGGGCGTGCTCTGTCATCACGAGTCTCCGTACTTGCGGATGTGCTGAATGACGTCGCGCAGCGGCACCCCGATGGCCTTGGCCTCACGGATCATCGGATCCACCACGTCGGCGAAGAACCCGTCCTGGCGCCCGGTGCGCAACAGGTCGCGGGCATTCGGGCTGACGAACATCCCGATCCCGCGCTTCTTGTAGAGCACCCCCTCGTCGACCAGTTGCGCGAACCCCTTGGCCGCGGTGGCGGGGTTGATCCGGTAGAAGGCGGCGTACTGGTTCGTGGACATCACCTGCTCGTCCTCGGCGAGGGCGCCGGTGACGATGTCGTTCTTGATCTGCTCGGCGATCTGCAGGTAGATCGGACTGCGTTCGTCGAACACCACGGCCTCCCTCCCGGGTTCATCGGTTCATAGGTTCATTACTTGAGTAACGAACCATAGCACCTCAGGGTCAGCCGCCGCCACTGGCAGCCGCATGGCTGGCCTGGATGGACTTCTTCAGTGCCGGCGCGACCGGGCCGATCCGAATCGCCAGCTGGGCCAGGCGATCCTTGTGCCGATTGCGCAGCTCCTTGGGGATCACCGTGCGCAGATCCGAAGTCGACGCCAGTACGGCGAGCGCCGCATCGCGCAGGTCGATCCGGGTGACGAGTCGCGCCGGGCGCAGTACGTCGGTCGTCCGCTGGAGCAACTGACGTCGTACCAGCGGTTGGCGCAGGGTGATGCGCTGCGTCGGGATCAGGCCGAGGAACCGGTGCGATTCGACCTTGATCAGCTGGGCGCGTTCGAGCTCAGCACGGGTGTCGCGAACGATCGCGCTCTGCCGCCGGTCGATCCACGTCCGCCATTTGCGCGGATTCGACGTACGGATCTCGGTGAGGAGGCCGGCCAGCACCTCATCCCTCGGCGGCGCCGCCTTGGTCAGATGGGCCCGACCGTTGTCATCGGCAAGGTTTCCGCGGAGCTGGAGATCGATCAGCGCGGCGGCCCTGAGTGTCTTGCCGAGCGTCGATCGGTTGGCCAGGCGCCCCTTCGCGGGATCGTAAGCCAGTAAGAAGATTCGCGCCGGCAATGTCTCCGGTGGTGCGGCGGGTCCGACGCGCGCCGGCCGTTTGGGTAACGTCCTACTCATCATTGCCGTCCTCCTTGGCTGGGCGGCCGGGCCGCCGGATCTTGCCGACGCCGGACGGGAGCCGGCCGGCATCGGCCAGCGCTCGCCGGAGCAGATACTCGATCTGGGCATTGGCGCTGCGCAGGTCGTCGGCGGCCCACCGGGCCAGCGCGTCGTGCACCGCGGGATCCAGCCGGAGCAGGATCTTCTTACGTTCGGCAGCCATGACGGCCGCTCACTGGTAGAGCGAACCGGTGTTGACCACAGGCTGCGCATCGCGGTCACCACACAGCACGACGAGCAGGTTGCTGACCATGGCCGCCTTGCGCTCCTCGTCGAGCTCGACCACGTTGTGCTCCGACAGCCGATCCAGCGCCAGCTCCACCATGCCGACCGCACCCTCCACGATCCGCTGCCGCGCCGCGACGACCGCACCGGCCTGCTGCCGACGCAACATCGCCTGGGCAATCTCCGGTGCGTAGGCGAGGTGCGTGATGCGCGACTCGATGACATGAACACCGGCCGCCTGGACCCGCGCCCCGATCTCGGTCGACAGGGTCTCGGTGATCTCGTCGGTGCTGTCGCGCAACGACAGTCCACCCTCATCGGTGTGCACGTCGTACGGGTAGCTGTTCGCGATGTGGCGAACCGCGGTCTCGGTCTGGATCGCCACGAACTCGACGAAATCGTCCACCTCGAACATCGCCTGCGCGGTGTCCTCGACCTGCCAGACCACCACGGCCGCGATCTCGATCGGATTGCCGTCCGCATCGTTGACCTTGGCAACGGCCGTCTCGTGGTTCCGGATCCGGGTCGAGACCTCGCGCCGGGTGGCGATCGGATTCACCCACCGCAGTCCGTCGGTGCGGAGCGTCCCGGCGTACCGGCCGAGGATCTGCAACACTCGCGCCCGCCCCGGCTGCACCGGCGTCAGCCCGGCAGCCAGAATCGCGCCGGCCACGAACGCGACCACCCCGAGCACGACCGCCACGCCAGACCCGTTCGCCGCGCCGACGCTGAACAGCACGCCGCCGCCAACCACCAGCACGAACGAGGCACCCGCCATCGGCCACCCGTTCACCTCAGCAGCCACCCGCTCGGCCACCTTCGGCTTCGGCATCTCCACAACACCCTCGACCTCAACCATCACCCACTCCTCTCGTATGGCTAGAAGGTAGCAAAGTGATATCACATTTACAAGATGGTTCTCCGGGGCGAACCTCCCGGAAACGAGGGGATCTCTGCCCAATGTGCTGGTTCTCCCCTCAGTATTTGAGGGGAGAAGGGGCGACTTGAACGGATAGCCCCTCAAATTCCGAAGGTTCGGTGGCGGGGCACGGT
>NZ_SMKA01000373.1 GCF_004348455.1 Kribbella albertanoniae | reverse complement strand
ACCAACGCCAAGCAGCCACATCGTTGATAACCGTACTGGTTTTTTTTTTTTTTTGAGCGTCTCGTGGGCTCGGGAGATGTGGTATAAGAGACAGGTGCTACCCACCGCGACTGGCGCAACCGTGCTGCCAGCAAACGCTTGCCAGCAACACATTCCCGCCACTCAACACACTGAACCCACTCGCGCGCCGCCTCGGACGCACGGTGAACCCACTCGGCATGCATATGGGCTGCACGGTGAACCCACTCGGCGAGCACCCCCGTGCACGGTGAACCCACTCGGCAGGCACGGCGAGCATGCGGTGAACTCAGTCGGCTGAGCATCGGTTGTGGTCGGGGCGGAGGGGTGGGCGGACTCCAGCCACTGATCAAACCCTCGGACCGGGCGTCGTCGGGTTCGCTTCAGGCGGGAGCCCACCGGCCGCACCCGAGTTGGTCAGTGTTGGCGGTCCGCGTTCTCGCCGTACACCACTCCGCGCGGGACGCAACCGTCAGCCGGCGAGGGCGTGCCGCCGACACAGTTCGGCGCGGGGCCGAAGGTCGGCGCGGACCGGCAGGCCATCACAAGTGGGGTTTGCGGTGGGCCGCCCGCCTGGGGTGAGCGCGGAGGGGCAATTGTGATGGCCTGCAGGTCCGGGGTGGGCGTCAAGAATCGGGGTACTGCTCCGACGTACCTCCAAAGAGAGGAGATCGTCATGACTGATGCACTACCGACAGTGACCGACCGGGCGGCGTTTCAGGCGGAACTGGATGCGCTGCGGGTGCGGGAGAAGGCGCTGACGCGGGAAACGGACGCGGTTGCGGCGGCTCGGCGGCGGTTGCCGATGGTTGAGGTGGATGCGGGGATCACGGTGACCGGGGAGCATGGGCCGGTGACTTTGCTGGAGGCGTTCGAAGGGCGTCGGCAGCTGATCGCGTATTACTTCATGTGGCACGACGGGCATCCGGCGGCTGAGCAGTGTGAGGGGTGCACGTGGTGCAACGGGGCGGTGGGCGAACTCTCCTACCTGCACTCGCGCGACATCACGTACGCCGTGTTCTGCCAGGGCCCGTACGACGAGAGCCGGCGGTACCGGGACTTCATGGGCTGGACGATGCCGTGGTACTCGTCGGCCGACAACCGCGACAAGCTGCTGGAAGGCCGGAATCTCGGGCAGATGTACTTGGTCTGCTATCTGCGGGACGGCGACCGGGTGTTCGAGACGTACTGGACGACGATGCGTGGCGTCGAGGTGATGGACAACAGCTACCACCTGATGGACCTCACCGTGTATGGGCGGCAGGAGGATCACGAGGACTCGCCCGCGGGCTGGCCGCAGGAGTGGTCGTGGTCGAAGGTCAAGCACATCCTGGCGACGAACGGCCGGCCGATCGCCCAGTGGTCACGCATCGAGGCCGGGCGATCGGATCAGCTCTAGACGCGAGCATTGCGGGACCAGACGAAGCAATAGGCGCCGAAGGCGGCGATCCCGAGCGCAAGCACCGTCAGCAGGATCGAGCCGAACGGCTGGTCCTTAATGGTCCGCAGGGCGATGTCGAGTCCGCCGGCCTTGTCCGGTTCGTAGCTGATCGCGGCCCAGCCGAAGAGAACGCCGACGACGACGAACGCGACACCCTTGGCGGCGTACCCGATGCGGCCGAGCAGGACGGTCGGGTCGGAGACGCCGCCGACCAGGTCCTCGGTGAACTTCTTCGTGTACGCCTTGTACAGCTGACGAATGCCGATCCCGATCACCACCAGACCGATCACGACGATCAGTACCCGGCCGAAGCCGTGTTCCATCAGGCGAGCCGACAGCGAACGCTGCTGATTGCTGCTCGAGGCCCCGACGGCAACCTTCACCGCGGTGACACCGAGGAAGAGGTAGACGAGAGCGCGGCCGACCGACGACACCCGCTTCTCGGTGTCGAGATCGCCGTACGCGAGATCGAGGACGCGCCAACCCACCAGCGCGAACAGGCCGATCGCGACGATCCACAGCAGGACGCCGCCGAGTGGCTTGGTGGCGAGTTCCTGGAGGGCGCCTTGCTCGGATGCCTCTTGCGATGACTGTCCCCAGGCCAGTTGCAGGGCGATCCACGCGATCAGCAGATGAACGACGCCGTACGCGACCAAACCGACGGTGACCGCGACGCCGTACCACGTGCTCTGTCTGACTTCCTGGGCGGATCTCATCTTGATCCGGTGCCCACCGACAAACGACTAAGTGGCAATCGGAGCGGCTGCGTCGACCTCTTCGACGTCGCCGGATTCGCCGAGTCGCGCGGCCCGGCGGCCGAGGATGAAGACGTAGAGGAAGAAGCCGATCTCGGCCAGGATGCCGATACTGATCCGCACCGGACCAGGCAGGAATGGCGTCACGAATGCCTCGATCACGCCGGTGAGCAACAAGATCGCGGCCAGGCCGATCGCCATGCCGATGGTGGCGCGGCCGGTCTGGGCCAGGGCCTGCATCCGGGTTCGAGCACCCGGGACAATCCACGACCACCCAAGGCGCAATCCGGCCGCGGACGCGATGAAGACCGCGGTGAGTTCGAGCAGACCGTGTGGGGTGATCAGGCTGAAGAACAGGCCGCCCTTGTCGTGGCTGATCATCAGCCCCGCGCTGATACCGAGGTTGAGGGCGTTGTCCCAGAGGATGAAGATCGAGGGGATCAGCAAAATGCCCAGTGCGAGTACGGCGGCGCTCAGCGTGGCGTTGTTGAGCCACACGCGCAGGGCGAAGTCCTGGGCCGGGTTCTCCGAGTAGTAGGCCTCGAAGTCATGGTCGACCAGCTGCTGAATCTGGGCCGGTGCGGCGATCGAATCGATCACCTCGGGGTGCGCGAGGATCCGCCACGCGGACCAGGCCGCCACCAGGTAGAAGAGTAGGCCGATGGTCAGCCACCAGCGTCTGGAGACGTAGAGGGCAGCTGGGAAGCTCACCAGGAAGTACCTGGAGATGTCTCGCCAGACAGGTGCCTGTGCGCCGGTGACCGCGCCTCTGGCGTCAGCAATGAGTCCGGAGAGCCGTCCGATCGACACTGGGTCCGCACCGGCTGCTCTGAGCGCGGAGAGGTGCGTGCCGACCCGCTGGTAGAGCGTGACGAGCTCCTCCGCCTCAGCACCGGTCAGACGCCGCTGCCGACGGGTCAGGTAGGCCAGGCGGTCCCACTGCGGCTGATGCACCGAAACGAACGCCTCGACGTCCACAACACACCTCCTCCCCAGACTGGCTCGCAGTGCTGGATCCCTTGGGCTGGCAGACTAGCCCGACCGAGTGTCTACAGAGGAGGGGGGCGGCAGCGTGTCTCAGTTGGTCACCGGCGAGGCGGTCGTCCTCCAGGTACGGATCGCACGGATGCCGACGCGGGCGCTGGCCTGCGCGATCGACGTGATCATCCAGCTGATGGTGCTGAGCGGTCTGATCGGGTTGCTGTTCGGATTCCTGATCAGCGAGCAGTCGAGCGAGGCACTGGCGATCTCGCTGGTGACAATCGTCGTACTGCTCGTGGTCGTCGGCTACCGCCTCGTGATGGAGACGCTCACCCGCGGGCGGACGATCGGCAAGCTCGTGCTCGGTCTCAAGGTGGTGCGGGACGACGGCTCGTCGATCCGGTTCCGGCACGCGCTGGTGCGGACACTCATGTGGTTCTTCGTCGACTTCGCACCGTGGTTCGCAGCCAGCCCCGGCATCGTGGCGAGCCTGATGAACAAGCAGGGCAAGCGGATCGGTGACATGGTCGCCGGCACCGTGGTGATCCGCGAACGCCAGCAGGCGATGGCCTCCCCGCCACTGTTCGTGCCCGCGCACCTCGTGACGTGGGCGCAGTCGCTCGAGCTCTCCCAGCTCCCCGACGAGCTCGCGAACACCGCCCGCGACTACCTGGCCCGCTTCACCGAGCTACAGCCCGCCGCACGCGCTGCCCTCGGTGAAACCCTCGGCCAGCGCGTCGCCCAGCTCACCGCACCTGCACCGCCCACCCCGATGATCGCCCCGGCCTTCCTCTCCGCCGTCCTGGCCGAACGCCGCCGCCGCGAGCTCATCCGCCTGGCCGTCATCCGCCCGGTGACCACGGGCCCGTTCGCCCCAGCGCCGACCACGAACCAGTACGCCGTACCGGCCGGACCGTTTGCACCACCCAGCCCGTACGGCGTCCTGCCGCCCGATCCCGTGCCGACCTTCGCCCCGCCTCCGCCGGCGCATGAGCCGACCCCGGCCACCCACAACGCCCAGGGCTGGGCCACCCCGGGGAGCAACCAGTCCGGCTGGTGATTTTTGGCCGCCCGAGCGCCGAATACTGACCGGCCACCCCAACAGTCCGCGAAAGCGTGGTTATTCTTGCGACCATGTCGCATTTGGTGGAGTGGGATGCATGGTCGGTGCGGTGGGATGCCCAGCAGGCGGGCTACCTGCCGGATCGGGAGCAGCAGTTCGCGCTGATGCTGACGGTGGTGGAGCGGATCGTGGGATCCCCTGGGCGATTCGTGGACCTGGCGTGTGGGCCCGGCGCGATCTCGGCCCGGGCGATCGCGCGGTTCCCCGAGGCCGAGGTGATCGGGGTCGATCTGGATCCGTTCCTGCTGGAGATGGCGCGGCAGACGGTCGCCGGAGCGCGGTTCGCGGCAGCGGATCTGCGCGAGCCCGGCTGGGACGCCGTACTGGGTGAAGGTCCGGTCGACGCGGTGTGTTCAGCGACCGCGTTGCACTACCTCGCACCAACAGAGTTGGCCGAGGTCGCGCAGGTCCTGGCCCGCCGCATCCGGCCGGGCGGGATCTTCCTGAACGCTGACACGATGCTGCTCGGTCCGACCGAAGTGCCGCGGCTGGATGCCATCGCCGTTCAGTTGCGCGACGAGATCTGGTCCGCCTCGCACGCGTCCGGCATCGAGGACTGGCAAGGCTGGTGGACCGCAGCCGGCGAGGAGCCCGCGTTCGCCGACCTGCTCGCGCAACGCGCCCAACTGGTCATCAACCGGCCCAAGTCCCGCGAGATCACCCTCACCGACACCCTCGAGTCCTTCCGCAAAGCCGGCTTCACCGAGGTCGCCGTACTGGGCCAGGTAGCCGACAAGCACCTCTTCGCTGCCATCCGCTGACAACGCAAAGCGCCCCACCAACAGGGTGGGGCGCCGGCGTGTTAACTCAGTAGCGGTAGTGCTCGGACTTGTACGGGCCTTCGACCGGTACGCCGAGGTAGGACGACTGCTCCTTGGTGAGCTCGGTGAGCTTCACGCCGAGCGCTTCGAGGTGCAGCCGGGCGACCATCTCGTCGAGGTGCTTGGGGAGCACGTAGACCTCGGTCGGGTAGTCGGCGGTCCGCACGAAGAGCTCGATCTGCGCGAGCACCTGGTTGGTGAAGGAGTTCGACATCACGAACGACGGGTGCCCGGTCGCGTTGCCGAGGTTCAGCAGCCGGCCCTCGGACAGCACGATGATCGTGTGACCGTCTGGGAAGCGGAACTCGTCGACCTGCGGCTTGATGTTCGTCCGCACGATGCCGTCGGTCTTGTACAGACCGGCCATGTCGATCTCGTTGTCGAAGTGACCGATGTTGCCGACGATCGCCTGGTGCTTCATCTGCGCCATGTGGTCGGCGGTGATGACGTCCTTGTTGCCGGTGGTGGTGACGAAGATGTCGGCGATCCCGACGACCTCGTCGAGCGTGGTGACCTGGTAGCCGTCCATCGCCGCCTGCAGCGCGCAGATCGGGTCGATCTCGGTCACGATGACGCGGGCGCCCTGACCACGCAGCGACTCCGCACAGCCCTTGCCGACGTCGCCGTACCCGGCCACGACCGCGACCTTGCCGCCGATCAGGACGTCGGTAGCGCGGTTGATGCCGTCGATCAGCGAGTGCCGGCAGCCGTACTTGTTGTCGAACTTCGACTTGGTGACCGAGTCGTTGACGTTGATCGCCGGGAACAGCAGCGCGCCCGCCTTGTGCATCTCGTAGAGCCGGTGCACACCGGTCGTGGTCTCCTCGGTGACACCCTTGATGCCCTGGCCGACCCGGGTCCACAGCTGCGGGTCCTCGGCCAGCGTGCGGGTCAGCAGCTTCAGGACGACGGCGTACTCCTCGGAGTCCGCGGTCGACGGGTCCGGTACGGCGCCGGCCTTCTCGAACTCGGTGCCCTTGTGGACGAGCATGGTGGCGTCACCACCGTCGTCGAGGATCATGTTCGGGCCCTCTTCGCCCGGCCACTTCAGCGCCTGCTCGGTGCACCACCAGTACTCCTCGAGCGTCTCGCCCTTCCAGGCGAAGACGGGGACACCGGTGGGGTTGTCGACCGAGCCGTCCGGGCCGACGACGATCGCCGCGGCGGCGTGGTCCTGGGTCGAGAAGATGTTGCAGGAGACCCAGCGGACGTCGGCACCGAGCGCGGTCAGCGTCTCGATCAGCACCGCGGTCTGGATCGTCATGTGCAGCGAGCCCATGATCCGTGCACCGGCCAGC
This sequence comes from Kribbella albertanoniae, assembly GCF_004348455.1. Classification (GTDB taxonomy): domain Bacteria; phylum Actinomycetota; class Actinomycetes; order Propionibacteriales; family Kribbellaceae; genus Kribbella; species Kribbella albertanoniae. The sequence continues at coordinate 521 of NZ_SMKA01000373.1, read as the reverse complement.
GGCTTGCTCTCGCCGTACTGGGCGCGCATCGCCATCAGACCCGGCATCTCGTGCTCGGCCAGCCGGATCTCCTTGCGGCCGAACTCGGCCAGCCCGAGGTCCGCCACCTTGTAGTCGAACGTCATCTGCTCCCCTGAAGCTCTTGGTGAGTACTTCCTAGGTGAGCCTAGAGGGCTCAGCCTGGTGGTTTGATCGCCTCACGGGCGTTTTTGACACCGAAATGTCAGGATTGGCGTCATGCGCATCACCGAAGCCGCCAAACGCCTGGGCACGACCCCCCGGATGCTGCGCTACCGGGAGGCGCTCGGCCTGCTCCCGCACTCCCGCTCGGGCCAAACCGCCCAACGCCAGTACGACGACCGCGACCTCGCCGCCGTCCAGCTGGCCCTCGACCTCGAACGCCGGTACGACGTCACCCCCGCCGCCCTGGCCTTCGCCCTCCGAGCCCTCGCCGAACCGTCGGTCGCCGCCGACCTCCGCAACCTCGGCTACCGCACCGGCCGCCTGACCACCCCACCCAC
>NZ_SMKA01000372.1 GCF_004348455.1 Kribbella albertanoniae | reverse complement strand
GTGGTCAACCTCCTCAAACTCCACAACCACACCCTCCACCCAGCAACCTGACCCCGGGGCCACCCAGCCCGACCAGCCCGACAGATTCGATGCCCCGGCCGGCAAAACGCCATTTCGCTACAGGCTCGGAGAGACCGCAGGACTCCACAAAGCGGGGTGGTTACGGGCGGAGGGTGGCGCGGAAGCCGACTCGGTCGCCTCGGTAGAGGGAGCGGACTACCTCGAGGGGGTGGCCGGCGCTGTCTCGGGTTTGGCGGTGGAGGAGGAGCATGGGGAGTTGCTGGGTGGCCTTGAGGAGGTCGGCCTCGCGGGGGGACGCGATCACGGTTTCGAGCAGTTCCTCGCCCTCGCCGAACTCGACGCCGAGCTGGCCGACGAGGCAGCGGTACAGCGAGCCGGTTGGTTCCAGCACCTCGCGCAGGGTCGGGAAGCGCGCCACCGACAGGTACGTCGTCTCGAGCCCGATCGGCTGTTCATCCGCGAACAGGACCCGCTCCAGCTCGAACACAGGATCACCAGGCGCGATGGCCAACTGCTCGGCCAGTACGTCGCTCGCCGGGATCTCGTCGAACTTGACCACCTCACGCGCCGGCGTGTGCCCCTGCGCGCGCAGCGCCTCGGTGTAGCTCACCAGCGCCAGCGGCTGCACGATCTTCGGCGTCGCCACGAACGTCCCCTGGCCCTGCCGCGCCCGCAACCGCCCGTCCGCGATCAGCTCCCGGATCGCCTGCCGCATGGTCCACCGCGACACCCCGAAGTCCTTCGCCAGCACCCGCTCAGGCGGCAGGCCGGCGCCCTCCCCGAGCTCCTCCACCAACTCGATGAGCCGGGTCTTGACCACGTAATGCAGCGGCACACTCACCTGCTGAGAATACCGAGGAAAGAGTCGAGCCCCGGGCGGGAACCCGGGGCTCATGCGGATGGATGGACAGTTGGCGGATCTCAGCTGCCGGACTTGCGCCGGAACTGGCGCTTCTGCTTGTCGTTGTGGGCCTCGCCGACACCCTCCTTGCGGTTCCCCGAGCCGGGGTGTGCCGCGTGGTTGGCGTTCTTCTTCTCCAGCGCTTCCCTGAACTTCTTCTGCAGATCGTCCGCCGGCTTGCTGGCCTTTTCGCTCATACCGTCTCCTTCAAACCGTCAGGCGTACACGCACACGCTATCCGAGTTCGAGACCTGCGAGCGACCGGAATACCGTCACGCGGTCACCGGGCACCCTGGCTGCCCACAATCGGCGTCCTCGGCGACCTCGCCGTACAGATTGTGCTCGAACGCGAAATGGAAACATTCCCAGTGCATGCGTTCGAAGAGCTCGTAGTCCTCCCGGCTCTCCTCGACCGGTTTCCCGCACCGCATGCACTCCTGCTCCACCCCCGCAAGGTATCTCAGCCGCTGAAAATCCCCCGTACGCCGGTCCCGCGCGCTGTTAGGTTCGGGCCTGAGGGAGAGGAGCCGGTATGCCGGTGAGTGGTGAGGCGTTGATCGGGATCGCGCTGGTGGAGCTCGGGCTGGTGGTGATGCCAGGGCCGAACATGATCTACCTGATCTCGCGGTCGATCGCGCAGGGCCGCCGGGCCGGGCTGACCTCGCTCGCCGGGGTCGGCGTCGGCTTCCTGGTGTACTTGCTGGCGGCAAGCGCCGGGCTGGCGACGCTGTTCGCGCTGGTCCCGGAGATCTACGTGGTGCTGAAGTTCGCCGGTGCCGCCTACCTGCTCTGGCTCGCCTGGAACGCCCTCCGCCCCGGCGGCAGCTCAGTCTTCGCCACCCAGGAGCTCGAGCCCGACAGCTCCCGCAAGCTCTTCGGCATGGGCCTGCTCACCTGCCTGCTGAACCCGAAGATCGCGATCCTCTACATCTCCCTGCTCCCGCAGTTCCTGGACCCGGGCCGCGGCCACCTCGGCCTGCAGAGCCTGATCCTCGGCCTGACCCAACTCGTGGTCGGCGTCGCAATGAACGCGGTCTTCATCATCACCGCCGGCTCAGTCGCCGTCTTCCTCACCCGCCGTCCCACCTGGATGCGAATCCACCGCTACCTCACCGGTACGGCGCTCGCCGTCTTCGCCATCCGCCTGGCCACCGAACGCACCCGCCCCCTGGCCACCCCCTGATGCACGCCAACCAACTGGAAATCACCCCCAACCTCGTCGAACACCTGATCCGGACGCAGTTCCCGTCCTGGTCGGGTTACGAGATCCGTCCGGTGCCCTCCCACGGAACGGTGAACGCGTTGTTCCGGATCGAGGGCAGCGCGCCCTCCGACGAGGTCTGGACATCCGGTCGCGAGCAAACCCCGTCGCCCGGCAGCACCTTCGTCGCGCGGTTTCCCCTCCAGCCCGGCGACCCCGTGCAGGTTCGCCGGGAGCTTGAGGACGAGATGGGGGCGGCTCGGCGGTTGCACGCGATATCGCCGTACCCGACTCCCCGGCCGATCGCCCTGGGCGAGCCGGGCGACGGCTACCCGCTCCCGTGGGCCGTCTACACGTGGCTGGACGGGACGACGGCGTACGACGCGGATGTCGCCGGGTCAGTGGGTTTCGCCGAGGACCTCGCCCGGTTCGTGCTCGCTCTTCGCGCCGAACCGACCGAGGGCCGCGTGTTCACCGGCTCCTGGCGAGGCGGCGTACTGACTTCTCAGGACGAGTACGTCGCCGATGGGCTGGAACGTAGTCGCGGAATGATCGACGTGGATGCACTAGCCCGGCTGTGGTCGGTGTTGCGGGAGACGCCGCGGACCGAGCCCGACGTCTGGACGCATCGCGACCTGATGCCCGGCAACCTGCTGGCCGCGGACGGCTGGCTGGCCGGGGTGATCGACGTCGGCACCTTCACCGTGTCCGACCCCGCCATGGACCTCCAACCCGCCTGGAACCTCCTCGATCCAACAGCACGGGCAGCGTTCCGTACGGCGCTCGGCAGCGACGACGCGGAATGGGCGCGCGGGATGGGCTGGTCGTTCGCGCAGGCCATCGGTTGCCTCTGGTACTACGTCGAGACGAACCCGGTGATGTCCCGCACCGCCCACCACACCCTGACCGCCTTGCTCACAGTTTCCTAGCCACAAACACGAATTCCATCCCCGGCCGATCCGGCGCATCCCGCACCTCGTCGACCTCAAAACCGTCCAGCGACACCTCATTCCGATCCCGGAACCACAGCGTCGAATCCGACGTGAATTCAGCCCCGTCGGAACTGAAGACATACGTCCCGCGGAAGCTCACATACGGCAGCTCGACCCGCGTCAGCTCACCCCAGTTCGCCACCGTCTCCCCGCTGGGCAGCACCACCTCCCGGTAGGTGCTTTCGCGTGACCACTCGGCCCATTGCTCCCAGGCCCGGTACGCCGGATCCCGCGTCTCGAACACGAATCGCCCACCTGGCTTCAACGCCGCACGGATACCGGCCACCGTCGCCGACCACTCCTCCTCAGTCAGGAAGACCTGCGCCACGTTCCCCGTCATCACAGCCAGATCGACCTGCAACGGCGGCAACGTCGTCGCGTCGCCGTGCAGCCAGCGCACCCGGTCCGCGAACTCCTTGCCCTGGGCAACCTCCAGTGAGGCCGCCGCCGGATCCACCCCGATCACCTCGACGCCGCGCCCGGCCAGCAGACAGGCCAGCTCTCCGGTCCCGCAACCAACATCCAGCACCCGTTCGGCGCCGAACTCGGTCACCATCGCCGCATAGGGTTCCAGGTCGTCGCGTACCGCCGGCTCCAACGCGTCGTACACCGCAGCCAGCCGCGGGACCGCAAACAAGTCGTCAGCCATATCCACGCACGCTACCCAGGACCGCTACGACGTCGCACCTGTATATCGCCGGAGCCCCGCCCTCCAGGCGAGCTGTGCCAACCCGGCCGCGACCAAGGCGATAAGCAACCAACCGGTTAGTTGAGCCAGACCGGCCCCGTTGAGCAGCGCCGCCGACGGCACCGCCGCGATCAGCGCCAACGGGAACACATACGTCAGCGCGAACCGAATCGGCCGCGCGAACACATCAGTCGGATAGCGGCCGAGCTGCCAAGCAGAGTGGTAGAACACGTCAAGCTGCAGCTTCGGCGCCCAGAACGCCAGGCAGGCCAGCAGCACACTCAGCGCCCACGTCACCACCAGGCCGGCGCCCATCAGCAGCAGCCAGCTCAGTACGCCGTACAGGCTCGGCTTCTCGGCTGCAGCGCTGATCCCCCAGCCCAACACCGATGCGCCGAGCGCACACCCGATCAACGCCAGCGGTGAGGACAGCGACAGGCTCGCGAGGAACAGACTCGGGGCCGGCTGCAGCAGGTAGCTGTCCAGCTTGCCGTTGCGGATCCCGTTGTCCGGGAACCAGGAGAGATTCGGGTCGATGAACGCGGATCGCAGCCCGGTGATCAGTTCGTAGGTCCCGATCAGCACCAGGAACTCCGCCTTCGACCAACCACCCACGGTGTCAGTCCGGGTGAACACGATCAGTACGGCGGCGATCGTCGTACCGAGACCGGTGAACGCCAGGATCACGTCGAAGAGCAGGTTGACCCGGAATGCGACACTCCGGCGCAGCGACATCGAGAACCCCGCTCCGAACAGGCGCAGCAGCTTCACGATCCCACCGCCGTGTACCGCCGCACGCCGGCTCTCCAAACCACCGAGACCGCCACCACCAGAACCACCACCCAACCGAGTTGATAACCGAGCGAACCGTCGTACCGGCTACCGGAAGCGATCTCGGCCGGCAGCCCGTGCATCCCGTAAAAGGGCAGCACTTCGGCGACCCGGGCCCACCCGTCGGGCAGCAAGGCGATCGGGGCCGCCGTACCGCCGAGCAGGAACCCGAGTTGGCTGCCGAACCCGACCACCGAGTGCACGCGGTCGGTCCAGAACGCGGTCAGCGAGAGCAAGAACGTGAAGAGGAAGATCAGTACGGCGGCCAGCGCGATCCCGGGGATCGCCAGCAGCACGGACCGCCAGGCGAACGTGGTGCCCAGCGCGAACGCGGTCACCAGCACGATTGGTGCCCCGAGCAACGTCAGCCAGCCGCGGATCGCGAGGTTCTCGCCGAGGACGCCGAGTACGACCGGTTGCGGCCGGAGCAGTTCGTGGCTGAGCGTTCCGTCGTACACGCGATTGGAGAAGGTGTGCTGCTCGAACGACTCGGTCATCAACGTGACCAGGATGATCGCGACGTAGTACCGGGCGATGGTGGGATCGTCGGGGTAGACCGCGGACCAGATGAACAGGCCGATCAGCGGGGCGATCACCGCCTGGACGACGAGCGTCAGCAGGAACCACCACGCGCCGGACCACTCGAGCACCTGCTGCCGGATGCGGAAGGTGAGCAGGGTCAGCGCTCTCATCACACGCCTTCCCGATAAGCCTGGTCGATGACCTTCTCCAGCGGCGGCTCCTCGACAGCGAGGTCGATCACGTCACCGGCCTGGAGGAGTTTGGCCGTCGTCTGCGCGACCTCGTCCCTCGGGACGCGCAGGTCCCGCACCTCATCACGCGTCGTGATCCGGATCAGCTTGTACGGCGAGAGCCGGGCGGACAGTTCGGCCAGCGGACCGTCGTACGCGAGTTTGCCCTGGTCGATCAGGATCAGCCGCGGGCAGAGCGACGCGACATCGGCCATGTAGTGGCTGGTCAGCAGCACGGTGGCGCCGGTGGTGGCGACGTACTCGGCGACGAACTCGCGGATCTGACTGCCCGCGGTGACGTCGAGACCGATCGACGGCTCGTCGAGGAACAGCACCTCGGGGCGGTAGATGAGCGCCATCGCGAGCCCGACCCGCATCCGCTCGCCGAGGCTGAGCGCTCGGAGTTGCCGATCCAGTTGGAGGTCGAGGAGCGCCTGGAGTTCGTCGAGGGTACGGCGGAAGTCGGGGCGGGCGACGTCGTACAGGAGCCGTTGGTACTCGAGGCTGTCCATCACTGTCAACTCCTGCGAACCACCGACCGGCTGGCTGCCGCGGACGAACGCGATCCGCTTCAGGAACGCCGACCGGCGCTGCCACGGGGTGTCGCCGAGCACGCTGACCCGGCCGGCCGTCGGGTGCAGGATCCCGGACAGGATCTTCATCGTAGTCAAGTGGCAGAACCTACCCCGTTGACGTTTCCGCAGGTCAGAGTGCACTTCCGGCGGTCTACAGCCTCTGCCTAGAGGCGCAGGCGCTCGTCGGCTGGTCCCTCTAGGGGGTACCACTGGAGCGGCACGACGGACCGGGCCTCCCCAGCGCCAGTAAACTGGTCATCATAGTGAATTCTCATCAGTTGGTGAGCCGTGTCTTTCAGTCTGAGCCATGAATCCGTGTCCTGCCTACTTACGGCACGAATTCCGGGACCATCCGTTGCCAACTCCATAACTGAGGCAATGGTAACCAGGCCGATACGCAAGGTATCCAACTCGCTATCTGTAAAAGACTCTGCGGTTCCTGGCCGATAATGACCCGCCAGACGTTGGAGTTCCCGACTTTCCGAGTTGCTATCTATGGCTCGCAAACCTTGATCAATCAGCGCATTTGTGGCGTCTAGGTTGCGTAGCGCGAGAGGTGAGGATGAGCGGACCGCAATGCCTGCGATGACGTCACATAAGATGAGCCCCCGATAGACAGCGGCTATAGATATGTCCGATGGCCGATACTCTAGATCGTCACAGAGTGCGTCCGTCGTAGTGGTGATAACCTCCACCACCGGACGATAGTCACTGTTCTTGGGAACATTCGAATTAGAAACTATGGCGACTAAAGCTCGGCATCTATGACCGTCATGCATGCGAACTATCTACCTCTCGTCTAACTGGGCCTCTAACGCGGATCATCTGAGCTATTCTGCGGGGTCTGCCAATTGATGTACGAAGATTGAACATCTGTTACGCCACCATGGCACTCTGCAAGCTCGTTGACTAGCCAGGGCCTCGGCAAAGTCGTCTTTTCACTTGGCCAGAAGCAAGATGAGCTCGTTTGTGGTCTCGGCAGGGCGGCGCCGTAGTCGTGTGGGTGGTGGCGTGATCTGCGGGTTTGGCGGCGTGGGGGC
>NZ_SMKA01000371.1 GCF_004348455.1 Kribbella albertanoniae | reverse complement strand
AAACGGGCCGATCCCGTACCACCCGCCCAGTACGGCGCCGCTCGCGAACCGCCAGGCCATCACAATCGACCGAACCGCCGTCCGCCAAGCGGTGAGCGGGCGCGCCCACGCAATTGTGATGGCGCGGGCGTCCACCCGAAAGTCCTCGGCCGAGGCAGCACGCCGCGCGACAGAGCGCCGTACCCGCAACGTCCGAACAACCGGAGGGCCCGCCTCCGGCTGTTCGGACGTTAATCGCTGCTCCGAGCTAACGTCCGAAGGATCGGAGGGCCCGCCTCCGGTTCTTCGGACGTTGTGGCGGGTAGGACGGCGCACCACCCACGCCGGGAATATTCACGCAGGTGGGGGCGCGCAACGGACTAGGGGGTGAGGGTGGCTAGCCAGTAGTGGGTGAGGTTGGTCCAGCGGACGGTGGCTGGGGTGACGTCGGTGGTGAGCTGGGCCTCGGTGGGGAAGTTCTTGAGTACGTCGAACTCGCGGCCATCGTCGAGGCGGCGGCACTGGTAGGTATCGCCGTCGGGGGTTGTCCGGGTGATCGGCGAGCTGCTGCCCTCGACGTACCGGTTGTCGGCGAGAATCACCAGCTCGGCGCGGTCCAGCAGGGCGCGCGCGAATCGCCGTACGGCGGCTCGCGGGACGTGCGACCAGAAGAAGCCGGCGAAGATCACCTCAAACTCTCCCGGGACCGCCGTGAGGTCGAAGGCGTCCGCCGTGGCGAACGTGACTTCGCCGGCGTAGGAGCGGGTGCGGGCGATCGCCAGCGTCGATTCGTTCAGATCGGTCGCAACCACCGACCGTGCAGACGAAGCGAGCGCCGTCGTCCAGTGGCCGGTGCCGCAGGCGATCTCCAGGACCGCACGCCCCGCAACGAGCGACGGCAGGAGGCCTCGCAACGTGGCGAGGTCCTCCTGCCGTTCAGGCTTCTCGTAGATCTTGTCGTACTCCGCCGCCCGCTCACGGTAGTACTCCTCCATGGTCGCTCCTTCCTCCGCGGAGGTCCGAGCGACCCAGACATCAGAACCTAGCAGCTAGGTTCCGATCACCGCCTTGGATTTGGGGCGGAGGAGGAAGGCGCCCAGGTACAAGGCTGCGGCGATGATCAGGAGGCCGTGGAAGCCGATGATCAGGGCTGCGTACTCGAGGCAGCCGCCGAGCATGGCGCCCAGCAGGTTGGCGCCGAAGGAGGCGGTGCCGTCGGCGGTGTCGGTGAAGCGTTTGGCGAAGATGACGTTGGCGGCGAAGATCGGGGTGAAGGCGATGATCACCGCGACCAGAGCGCGCAGGCCGATCGGCATCGAGAGCAGCCAGTCGTCGGGGAAGATCCAGGACACGACGAGCCCGCCGAACAGGATCGCGTACATCACCTTCGTGGGTGGTGTTCGGAAGCGTCTGGTGACTTCGACCGCGGCCAGCACCGCCACGAGCACTCCGGCGAAGACGATCGCGTTCACGACCCACGTCGTACCGAAGAGCAACGCGAAGCCGGTGATGCTCTTGGTTTCCAGGAGCATGAAGCCGGCGCCGAGCAAGAAGAGGTCGGTGTACGGGCGCATGCGCTTGTACGACGATCCGCCGCCGGCGATGCCTACCCCGACGATGCCCGCGACCAGGATCAGCCCGAGGGTGACCAGGTAGAGGGACGGGATGCGGTCGGTGAACAGGTACAGGAACGGGCGGTTGTCGGTGGCCGGCGGCGGGGTGATCGACGACGCGCCGGCCCACTCGGCCTGGCAGTTCTGGTCGGCGGAGGTGAGACCGACGGTGACGACGGCCTGCTGCAGGGAGTCACCGACCTTGTCCACGCAGGGTTTGTGGCCGAAGGCCTTCTCGGCGGTCAGGGCGAGACGGTCGATCAGCCAGGTCTCGCGGTAGTAGTTGTACATCGCGAACGCGCCACCCGGGTTCAGGTGGTCACGTGCCGACTCGAACGCCTGCTGGGTGAACAGGTAGCTCTCCAGCCGCAGCGAGCTCGCACCGTTGACCAGGGTCAGCGAGTCGGGCAGCGCCAGCAGGATCAGGTCGTACTTCTTGTCGGTCCGGGACAGGAACGCCCGCCCGTCGTCGATGTGCGACGACACCCGCGGGTCCTGGTACGGACGGTCCGGGTGCAGCGCCTTGCCGATGTCGCGGATCTCCGGGTCGATCTCGACCGCGTCCACGTGCTCCGCGCCCTTCTTCAGCGCGATCGCGACATCCGACCCCGAGCCCGCCCCGATGATCAGGACGTTCTTCGGTGCCTTACCGACGTTCGCCCGCGTGTAGGGCAGCCCGTACTGCGGCTCCCACTGCAGCCGGGAATCCGTCGGGATCGCCTGCTGATGCGGCACGCCGTTGACCGTGATCGTCAGCAGCGGCACACCCTCGAACGAGCTCTTGGCAGTCTGCACCTTGTAGTACGGCGACCAGCTGTTCTCCGACTTGGTCGACTCGTTGAACAGCACCCCGACCATCACCAGCAGCGGCACCAGCACCATCGCGGCACTCAGTACGGCGGCCACCAGCGGCTGGGCCGCCACGCCTCGGGCCCGTGGAATCATCAACCCGGCAAAGACGATCGTGACGATCAGCCCCCACCAGATCGGCGGCGCCCCCAGGAACGACAGGGCCGTGAAGCTGACGATGCCGATCAGCGATCCGACCAAGTCGAACCTGTACGCCGTCAGTCGCGGCAGCTCGGTGAAGCAGCGGCCGACGAGCTCCGCCGGACCGGCGAGCACCACGGCCGCGGCGATGAAGACGATCGGCAGGATCACCCAGACCGGCGGACCGGTCGTGTTGAGGCTGGTGAAGTAGATGACGCTCGACGAGGAGCCGCGGTTGACCGTGACGGGTTTCCACGCGATCACCAGGACCAGCAGGCCGAGCATCAGCGGCGAGTAGTACGGCAACCGCTTGGCCCGGCCGGAGCGCAGGATGCCGATCCCGATTCCGAGGAAGGAACCGAGCAGCACGAAGTTCGAGAAGTAGCTGAGATGGACGACGTTCGAGCCGGTCCAGCGAATCAGCGCGAGCTCGGTGAACAGCATCAGCGCGCTGGCCGCCACCAGCCGGGTCCGGACCCCGAAGGGGCTCGGCCAGTTCGTTGTCGTGACCTGTTCCGTGGAGGAGTCGACTGCCATGTGGCGCGACGTTACCCGAATCACAGTGCGCTACGTCACCCCCGTCCCGTCTCTGGTGACCAACCACCAGAGACGGGTGGGGAATCGGCCTACTTGGCGAGGAGGCAGCCGGCCTTGGTGAGGTCGATGGTGCGGGTGGCGGACAGGCAGGTGTAGAACCACCACGTCTGCTGGCCGTACGCCGCTCCCTGGTCGACCGTGATGTTGCCCGCGGCGTCGACCTCGCACGGGTTGTTCATCGTGCAGCGCTCACCGTCCTCGTTACCGGTGTTGTTGACGCCGATGACCTGGCCGGTCGAGGTGCTGACGATCGGCGAACCCGACGTACCGCCGATGGTCTCGCAACCCGGCTGGCGGTACTTGATCGAGCTCTCCATCGTCCAACTGGCTTCCCGGAGCTTGAAGATCGTCGCCTGCACCGAGCAGGTGTAGATGCGCTTCCAGTAGCCGGAGACGACGGCCATCCCGGCGCCGGCGGCCGGTGCGGACTGGGAGAGCGTCAGCGCCGGGACACCCAACCGGGACTGGATCGCGGCGTACGTCTCGGTGAGCCGGTACAGCGTGACGTCGGTCTTGGTCATCGTCGCGTACAGGACCCGGTTGGCCCGGACGGTACCGGCGTTGCTCCCGCTCGGCCGCAGCAGCGTGAACGAACGGCTGGACGCGCGGTCCTTGATGACGACGCCCGCGCCGGGCATGCCGCCTTCGTAGCAGTGACCGTTGGTGAGAATCAGCGCCGGATCGGTGGACACCGACGACGCGAACCGGACCAGCGATCCGGAACAGTTACTGAGCGCAGCGATCCCGGTGAAGTCGCCGCCGGGTGCCCGGACAGCAGTGGGAGCAGGAGCGGGGGCGGGCGCCGCCTGCGCAGCACTGAGACCGGTCAAAGTGATCGCTGTGGCCGCAGCCACCGCAAAAAGGGGACGGAACAGTTTCATGGGGGGCGGTTCCTCACTGTCGATTTGGGCACCCACCAGGTAACCGGATCTCAGCCCCCGAACACCATCACAACCGTGTGAATCTGCATGATCACAGGGTGTACGCAGGGGTTTTCCTGCGCTCTGTGCCTGCCCTGCTACTCTTCGTCCTCGGACCCGCTCCGGCTCGAACCATCCCGTCCTCCGGCACGTCGTACCAACTGACCGCCAGGACGACACGGTACGGTCGGCAACAGCCCGCCCGAGCCGAGAACGGAAGGACCTCATGCCGCAGGAGAAAGCAGACCTGCGCAACCTCAGCGAGCCGGTGCGGTTCAAGCGGGCCCTGGCACTGCTGTTGATGACCCTCGTGCTGCCGGGGTCGGCGCAGATCGTGGCAGGTAGCAAACGCGCCGGGCGCTGGGCCTGGCGGATCGTCGCGGGAATCCTCGCGATCGTCGTCTTCCTCGTCGTACTGGGGCTGATCTGGCGCTCCGGGACCATCAACCTGCTCGCCCGCCCGGGCACGCTGCGGGTCGTCCAGGTGCTGCTGATCCTGCTGGCGATCGGCTGGGCCGCGTTGTTCGTGGACGCGTACCGGATCGCCCAGCCGATGATGCTGGAGCGCAACCACCGGCTGGCGACCAGCGTCCTGGACGCCGTCCTGGTGTTCGTCGTCGCCGGTGCGCTGATCTGGGCCAGCTCGTTCGTGAACACGCAGCGCGACTTCGTGGCCAGCGTCTTCGGCAGCGGCCAGAAGTCGAAGGCCGAGGCCGGCCGCTACAACGTGCTGCTGATGGGCGGTGACTCCGGTGCGGACCGGATCGGCACCCGGCCGGACAGCATGACCGTGGCCAGTATCGACGCGGACACCGGCCGGACCGTCCTGATCGGCCTGCCCCGCAACCTGGCCAAGGTCCCGTTCCCCGCCGGTACGGCGATGGCCAAGCAGTTCCCGAACGGTTTCGTCTGGAAGGGCTGCGAAGCGCAGTGCCTGCTGAACGCGGTCTACACCTACGCGGCCGAGCATAAGAACCTGTTCCCGGGCGACCCGAACCCCGGTGAAACCGCGACCACGCAGGCGGTCGCGGCGGTCACCGGGCTGAAGATCAACTACTTCGTGCTGATCGACCTGGCCGGCTTCCGCGACCTGCTGAACGCGGTCGGCGGGATCACCCTGGACATCGGCAAGCGGGTCCCGATCGGTGGCGGCACCTCGCCGATCAAGGGCTACATCGAGGCCGGCAAGAACCAGCACCTGGACGGGTACCACGCGCTCTGGTTCGCCCGGTCCCGGGCCGAGTCGTCGGACTACGAGCGGATGACGCGGCAGAAGTGCGTGATGTCTGCGATGCTGAACCAGCTGTCCCCGCAGACCGTGCTGACCAAGTTCCAGGGCATCGCGGCGGCCAGCAAACAAGTGGTCAAGACCAGCATCCCGGCCGGTGAGCTGGGCACCTTCACCGACCTTGCGCTGGACGCGAAGAAGCTGCCGGTGTCAAGCTTCTCCGCGGTCCCCCCGTTGATCCAGACCGGCAACCCGGACTTCGACCTGATCCGTACCAAGGTGGCCCAGGCGATCAGTAAGTCGGAAGCGCTGGACAAGGCCGCCTCCGAAGGAGACGGTAAGACCGGCGATACTCCGAAGAGCACCGCTACCAAGAAGCCGAGTACGCCGGCGAAGAAGCCGACGAACTCACCGACCAAACCCGCCAACGACGTCGATGACGTCGCTTCGATCTGTAAGGCCTGACCTGATATGCCGTTGTCCTCCTGGCCGCCCGTTTCCGTCGTGATGCCCGTGCTGAACGAGGAACGCCACCTCGAAGAGGCTGTCGGGCGCGTGCTCGACCAGAACTATCCCGGTGAGCTCGAGGTCGTGCTCGCCATCGGCCCGAGCAAGGACCGGACCCAGGAGATCGCGGACAAGCTTGCCGACCGCGACCGCCGGATCAGCATCATCGCGAACCCGACCGGCAAGACCCCGGCCGCGCTGAACGTCGGGATCGCGCACGCGAAGCACGACATCCTGGTCCGGGTCGACGGCCACGGCGCTCTCACCGACGGGTACATCACCCGCGCGGTCGAGGTGCTGGACGAGAGCGGCGCGGACAACGTCGGCGGCGTGATGGCGGCCGAGGGCCGGACCCCGACCGAGATGGCGGTCGCCTGTGCGTACCGCTCGCGGCTGGGGCTTGGCGCATCGACGTTCCACCAGGGTGGCAAGGCCGGTCCGGCGGACACCGTGTACCTCGGGGTCTTCCGCCGTACGGCGCTCGAGCGGGTCGGCGGCTTCGACGAGACCATGCACCGCGCCCAGGACTGGGAGCTGAACTACCGGATCCGCAAGACCGGCGGACTGATCTGGTTCAGCCCGGACCTGTCGGTCACCTACCGGCCGCGGTCCTCGCTGTCCGCGGTCGCCAAGCAGTTCTTCCACACCGGCCAGTGGCGCCGCGAGGTGATCCGCCGGCACCCCGAGACCGCGAGCAAGCGCTACCTCGCCCCGCCGGTCGCCGTGATCAGCATCGTCCTCGGCACCATCCTCGGCATCATCGGCCTGGCCACCGGCAACGCCTGGCTCGACCTGGGCTTCCTGGCCCCGCTCGGCTACGGCCTGCTGCTCCTGTTCGGCTCAGCCGTCGAGGGCCGCTACCTGCCCTGGAAGGCCCTGGCCCAGATGCCCCTCATCTGCGCCACCATGCACATGTCCTGGGGCCTAGGCTTCCTCATCGGCCTCCGCGAAAAGCCCCGCACCGTCTAACCCCGCACCGTCTAACCCCGCATCGTCTGACCCCGCCTGCCCTGCCCGGCTGCGTCCGGCTGCGGTTCATTTCAACGGATATCCCCTGAAATGGCCCCTTCTCCCCTCGAAATTTCAGGGGAGAAGGAGCAGCTTCAGGGGATATCCGTTCAAATTGCCACGGGGCGTGACGCGCGTGGGGCCGGGGCGGTGCGGGTCGGTGCCGCGC
>NZ_SMKA01000370.1 GCF_004348455.1 Kribbella albertanoniae | reverse complement strand
GAGGAGTTCGGGGGTTAGAGGAGTTCGGGCTTCAGGTCGGGATCTGGCATTTCGGGGTCGAAGGGGTAGAGGGGGCGGGTTACGGCGTGGTGGCCTAGGCGGAGGAGGTCTTGGTCTACTCCGCCGGGGGTTAGGGCCAGGAGCCAGTCGGCGGCGAGGGTGTAGAGCTCTGGTTCCAGGTAGCCGATTTTGACGATGACCAGGTCGGTGGTGGCTGGGTCCAGGCCGAGCAGGGTGAAGTCGGCGAGGTGGTGGTAGGGCTTGCGGCGGGAGGTGATGATCGCGTGCAGGCCGCCTACCTGGATCACGGCGACAGTTCCGCCGACTGGGTCTTCGGAGAGGGAGAACACGGTGCCGGTGACCTCGACCGGACCTGCCGGACCGGAGTCGACCTTGCCGCCGGCCGCAACGCTGATCGGGTTGCCGACGCCGGCTGCGACACATGCTGCGACGGCGTCGGGGTCGGCGATGCTTGCGTGGATCGCGGTTGCTTGGCCGCTGGTCAGTTCGTCGACGGTCAGCAGTTCGCGCAGGGTCCACGACACGTCGCCGGCTCCGCCCGCGGTCGGGTTGTCCCCGGAATCGCTGATCAGGAACGGGCGCGCCGTACTCTTCAATCCCGCCGCGACACACTCATGCAGCGTCCCGGTCGGTGCCACGAACTCGAAGTCGGCCCGCGCATCCCAGTAGGCCTTCGCCAGCTCGATCGCGCGCTCGGTGATCAGCGCCTCGTCGTCACCCATCACCACGACAGCGGCCTGGCACCGCGGTTCGTCCGCCCAGGCATACCCGACCCAGACCGCAGCATCCAGTACGCCGGGCTCGTCCGCGATCTCGCCGACCCGCTGGTAGATGGAGGCCGCCGGCTCGATCCGGGTCGACGTCTTCTCCCCCGGTAGCAACACGGGCACCTGGATCCACGCCTTCTTCGGCCGGCCCAATCCCGACTGCAACCGCTCGACCAGATTCCGCGCCGTCCGCTCGCGGCTCTCCATCGCGTCCTCGTGCGGTGCCATCCGGTAGCAGGTGATCAGATCGACGGCCGAGCCGAGCTCCCGCGACACGTTCCCGTGCAGATCCATCGAGGTCGAGATCATCACGTCCGGACCGAGCGCGGCCCGGACCCGCGTGGCCAGATCCGCCTCGGCGTCCTCGCGGCCGACCACGCTCATCGCGCCATGGATGTCGAAGAACAGTCCGTCCAGCTGGCCCGCCGTACCGATCCGTTCGACGATCTCCGCGGACAAGGCGTCGTACACCTCAGCCACCACCGCGCCGCCCGGCAACGACCGCGCGTGCAGCAGGGGCACCCACTCGACACCCTCGGCCCACGCCTTCCCGAGGAAGTCGTAGCGGGCGAGCAGATCCTCCCCACGCCGTACGTCGAAGTCGTCCAGGCCGGCGCGATGCGGCGAGAACGTGCTGGACTCGATGGCGATCCCGGCAATCCCGATCCTCATGAAGTCCAACCTTTCACATCCGATCAGGGGGTCGCACTGGTTTCGACGGACGGCGGGAAGCGGTGCACCTCTTGCGGCCAGTCGAGGGCGACGGCGAGCCGACCGGCCCAGTAGCGCGCGGCTTCGTCGTCGGGTACGGCGATGGCGGCGAACCCACCGAGGTGTTCCTTGGACTCGACGTACGGACCGTCGGTGAAGATCGGCTCGCCGTCCCGGGCCGTGACGCTGCAGAGCACGGACGAGGCATCGAGACCGCCGTTGCCGAAGAGGTAGACGCCGGCCTCCTTCATCTCCTCGATCACGGGGCGCACGGACGCGGACTTCGCGCGGATCTCCGCTTCCGTGTGCTCGGGGACCCACTCGTCGTTGAAGCTGATCAGGTACTCGGGCACTGTCGTCTCCTATCGAGTCTGTGCGAAGCCGGTCGGCCGTCGCACATGAAGTCCACGAACGGCAGCATTCCGATCCGACACCATCCGGCGGACCAATTTCAACGAGGCGCGGTCGAGCCGCGGATGACCAGTTCGGTGGCCAGCTCGACATGCAGGGCTTCGAGGGTGTGGCGGTCCAGCAGGCGGGTGAGCAGGCTGACGGCCATTCGGCCCATCTCGGCGAGGGGTTGGCGTACTGTGGTGAGCGTGGGCGTCGTGGCCTGGCTGAGGTCCAGGTCGTCGAAGCCGGCGATGGAAAGGTCGTGCGGCACGGAGAGGCCCTGAGCGCTGGCGGCTTGGAGGGCACCGACGGCGCCTTTGTCGTTGAAGGCGATCAGCGCGGTGGGGCGTGGGTCGAGGGCCAGGAGTTGAGTGGCGGCCTCATAACCGTCCGCGGTGGTCGGATGGGTGTGCCGGACGAGGTCGGCGTTGGGGAGGATGCCGGCGTCGGCGAGCGCGGCGTGGTGACCGGAGAGACGAGCGTCGGCGGCGAGCCATTCGCGAGGGCCGGCGATGACGCCGATCCGGGTGTGGCCGAGCGCGGCCAGGTGGGCGGTCAGTTGGCGGGCGCCGGAGTGATGGGCGGCTGACACCGAGGGGATGTCGCGCGGGAGGGTGGTGCGCGGGTCCACCACGACGAACGGGAAGCGACGCGAACTCAGGCGGACGAGGTCTTCGCTCGACTCGGGCGGGAGGATCAGGATCGCTCCGGCCAGACCGCTCTGGGACGGGATTCGGGTCAGCACCGGCTCGTTCGCTGCGGCTTCGCCGGCATTGAGGACGACCTGGCGGCCGTGGCGGTCGAGGGTCTCGGCGATGGACGAGACGATCAGGCCGAAGTAGTCGGTCAGCAGGTACGGGCAGCGCACGTAGACCGTGCCGGCGACGGGCTTCGGCGTACCGCCCCGGGGAGTGGGAGCGCGCAGGCCGAGCTCCTCGACCGCACGCTCGACCAGGAGGCGCGTCTCGGGCGCCACGCTGCCCTGCTGGTTGAGGACCCGGGAGACCGTCGCGGTCGACACCCCGGTCGCGGCCGCGACATCGCGCACGGTCGCGCGCTGCCTAGGCATTTGTTACATCGCTTTGTTTCACGCTCAGCACTCTAATGGGCCGCCTGCAGGCATTGACAGAGGTCGAGAGAGATCGTTTCCTGAGGTCGTTTGTTGCACTTGTGTTTCACACCCTGAGGAGTGCGATGCGAACACCGATGATCGCCACCGCCTTGGCGCTCACCACCGGTCTGCTGACCGTGCCGGCCGCCGAGGCCCGTCTCAAACCAACTCCGTACCCGACCACCCAGGCACAGATCTGGGTGACGACCCCGGACCGGGCCGAGCTCCTGCACGAGCGCGCGCCGGTCGCCTTTCAGCCAAACAAGCACAGTCAGCGAAACAACAGCGACCTGACGACGATCACGGTCGACCCGCGAACGACGTACCAGACCATGGACGGTTTCGGCGCCTCGATCACCGACTCGTCGGCGGACGTGCTCTACCGGCTGAGCCCGGCCGTGCGCGAGGAGACGCTGCGGAAGTTGTTCGATCCCCGCCAGGGCATCGGCGTGAGCTTCCTGCGGCAGCCGGTCGGGTCGTCCGACTTCACCGCCGCGACCGAGCACTACACGTACGACGATGTCGCGCCCGGCGAGACCGACTTCCAGCTGAAGCAGTTCAGCATCAAGCACGACGAGCAACAGGTGCTGCCGCTGCTGCGCCGCGCCAAGCAGCTCAACCCGGCGCTGAAGGTGATGGCGTCGCCGTGGAGCCCGCCGGCCTGGATGAAGACCGGTGACTCGCTCGTCGGCGGTCGCCTCAAGGACGACCCCAAGGTGTACGACGCCTATGCGCGCTA
Source organism: Kribbella albertanoniae (assembly GCF_004348455.1). Classification (GTDB taxonomy): domain Bacteria; phylum Actinomycetota; class Actinomycetes; order Propionibacteriales; family Kribbellaceae; genus Kribbella; species Kribbella albertanoniae. The sequence goes on along the minus strand of NZ_SMKA01000370.1, from coordinate 3,343 downwards.
CCTGGTGAAGTTCGTCGAGGCGTACACCCGGGCCGGCGTACCCGTCGACTTCCTGACGATCCAGAACGAACCGCAGAACCGCAAGCCCGGCGGCTACCCCGGCTCGGACGTCCCGGTCCGGCAGGAGGCCGAGGTCATCTCGCGGCTCGGACCGCTGCTGCACAGGGCCAGCCCGCGGACCAAGATCCTCGGCTACGACCACAACTGGTCCACGCATCCCGGCGACATCGGGACCACCCCGCCCGGTGAGGACCCGGAGACCGACTACCCGTACAAACTGCTGCAATCCAAGGCGGCGAAGTGGATCGCAGGTACGGCGTACCACTGTTACTCGGGCAATGCGGCGGCTCAGACCGCGTTGCACAACGCCTTCCCGGACAAGGGCATCTGGTTCACCGAGTGCTCCGGTTCGCACGGGCCGAACGACACCCCGCCGCAGATCTTCCGCGGAACGCTCACCTGGCACGCGCGCAACCTGATGCTCGGCACCACTCGCAACTGGGCGAAGTCGGTCGTGAACTGGAACATCGCACTCGACTCCACCGGCGGTCCACACCTCGGCGGCTGCGGGACCTGCACCGGTCTCGTCACGCTGCAGGCCGACGGCACGGTCACCACGGATGCGGAGTACTACACGATCGGCCACCTGTCGAAGTTCGTGAAGCCGGGTGCGGTGCGGATCGGAAGTACGTCGTACGGGACGACCGGGTGGAACGGGCAGCTGATGACGTCCGCCTTCAAGAACCCGGACGGCTCGACGGCGCTGCTTGTGCACAACGAGAACGACGAGCCGCGGAAGTTCGCGGTCGCGGTCGGCGACCAGTCATTCGAGTACGAACTGCCCGGCGGTGCGATCGGGACGTTCACCTGGCCGTCCTCCCGGCTGTCCGCGCCGACCCCGGTGTCGCTGGCTGGTGCGACCGCGACCGCATCGGTGAACGGCGCTGAGGCCGGGCTGGCGATCGACGCGGACGGATCGACCGTGTGGTCGAGCAAGGCTGCGCAGACGCCCGGTCAGTCGCTTCAGCTGGATCTCGGTACCCGGAAGCTGTTCCGGCAGATCGCCCTCGACAGCGGCGGGCAGCTCGGCGACTTCGCCGCCGACTGGTCAGTTGCCGTTAGCAACGATGGGGTGAGCTGGTCGAAGCCGGTCACCGGTACGTCGACCGGCCAGCTCACCACGGTCGACCTGCGACCGTCGTACGCGAGGTATGTCCAGATCACCTCGAACGGCACCAGCGACCACTGGTGGAGTCTGGCGGATCTCCGGATCTACAGCTAGACGACGTTGTCGAGCCGGGCGCTGCCCCGTCCGGTTCGCAGTTGGTAGCTGGTGCTCACGCCCGCGTCGGGGTGGAGTTTGTCGACCGCCCGGTACGACAGCTTCGCCTCGTCGCGGGTCACCTCCAGTACGCCGTACCCGTGCTGCCGCATGTCGATCTGCTTCAGGTGCGGGTTGTACTGCAACCGCTTCTGCTCCTCGGCCTTCGCTCCGGCCACGCCCTTGGTGTCACCGGTGTTCGTCGACGACACCGACGGTACGACGAACTCCACACCCGCTCGTTTGGTCCCGGCCGGGTTGCCGGGCGTCCCCGGAGCGAACCCCGTGTTCCACAGCTCGCCCGAGAACGTGTCGTGGTCGTCGCCGGTCACGACGACCAGGTCGGACACGCGGTCGGCTGCGAGGGAGAGCAGTTCGGTCCGCTCAGCGCCGTACCCGTCCCAGGTGTCCATGTAAGCCCGCTCGCCGCCGGCGCCGGTGACCATGCCCATCATCATGTTGGGATTCGCGAGCACCTTCCACTGTGCACCGGACGAGCGCAGGCCGTTCTCCAGCCAGGCCTTCTGATCAGGGCCGAGCATGCTCCGGCCCGCTGCATCCGCCGCCGCGCAGATGACGCTGCCGCCGTCGTTGCACGGCTGGTCGTCCTTGTACTGCCGGTTGTCGATGGCAAACAGTTCGACGGTCTTGCCGAGCCGGAGCGAGCGATACGTCCGCGTCATGTTGTCGGCGTACCGCGGTACCGGCATCCGCTCGAACCACGTGTGCCAGGCGGCCGACTTCTTCTCCTGGAAGAACAGCTCGGGGAGCGACCACTTGTTCTTCGTGTAGTTGTTGCGGAACTCGTGGTCGTCCCACAGCGGCAGGAACGCATGCTGCGCATGCATCGCCCGCAGGTCGTCGTCGCTGCGATAGAGCGTGTACTTGGCCCGCATCGTCGGCAGGATCTGTGGATAGAGGTTCAGGTCGATCCCGCGGACACCGGGGACCGTGGCCTCGTAGACGTAGTCACCGAGGCCGACGACCAGGTCGAGATCCTCCGCGGCGAGATGCCGGTGCACCGCGTAGTACCCCTCGGTGAAGCCTTGGCAGGTGAAGAAGCCGATCCGCACCGGCTGGTTCGAGTCGGCCGGGCGCAGCGTCTGGAAGCGGCCGACCGGCGAGACCGTGTCCTTCCCGCGGAACTGGTAGAAGTACTCCTCGCCTGCGGTAAGCCCGTTCGCCGCGAAGTGGACGCAGCCGTCCCACTGCTTCTCCGCGACCACCGTCCTCACGATCACCGGCCGGGACAGATCGCGATTCCGCGAGACCACGACCGCCAACTCGGCATCACCGTCGAACAGTCCGCGCGGCACCCGGGTCCACAGCATCGCGCCGTCGGTCCGCGGCACACCGGCCATCACGCCCTCGGGGAACGTCGCCCCGGTGACCAGGGTCGGCGACGCATCCGCCGCGGTCCGGAGCGCCGGCGTACCGAACGCTTCCAGTGGTACGGCAGCGGCCACACCGAGAACACCTACCGTGCCGAGGACAGTACGCCGAGTCACAGTCATACCGGGGATGATGAAATATTTTCATGAATAGTGGAAGACCTCACGGCAACCCGGGCCTGGCGAGAGGAAAGCGAAACGGCTGCGTCACGCCTGCTTGCTACCGTCCGGACGCATGATCGAGGACCTGGAACTGCGCGCCGTACCGGGCACCGACCCCACTCTGCTCGCCCTCGCCACCGCGCAGCAGGCCGAACTCGCCGCGATCTACGGCGACGACCAGCCCCAGGTCACCCTGCACCCCGACATCAGGTTCACCCTGCTCCTCCTCGACGGCGCCCCGGCCGGCTGCGTCGGCCTCCAGCCGGTCTCCCCCGGCCTCGGCGAGATCAAGCGCATGTACGTCGAACCCGGCTCCCGCGGCTGGGGCCTGTCCCGCATCCTCCTGGACGCCGTCGAGTCCCACGCCCGCAGCACCGGCCTCACCCGCCTCCGCCTGGAAACCGGCACCCACCAGCACGAAGCCATCGCCCTCTACACAAACCACGGCTACACCCCCACCCCGCCGTAC
>NZ_SMKA01000036.1 GCF_004348455.1 Kribbella albertanoniae | reverse complement strand
GGGCGGGAGCACTCCGATGTGGATGTTTCGATCTTTGCTGCTGATGTGCCGGCGTTTCGGGGGCATGTGGGTGAGCGGTGGCATTTGTGGAATCTTGCGGGCGGGGATATGCGTCCATTGACCGACGAGCATCCGGAGGTGTTCGGGCCGGCGAGTCAGGTGTGGGTGCGCGAGCACGGGGATGCGCCGTGGGCGATTGATGTGCCGCTGACGCCGGATACCGACGGGTTGTGGACCAACAAGTACTTTCCTGAGCACACGGCTCGGCTCGACGACGTCACGTGGGTGGCGGACGACGGGATCCGTTATCTCAATCCCGAGGTAGTGCTGCTGTTCAAGGCGCGTCTGCACCGCAGCAAGGATCGGCACGACCTGGACCGCACCTGGCCGCTGTTGCCGGCTGACAAGCAGCGGTGGCTGCGGGAGGCGGTACGGCGCTATCTCCCGGACTGTCCATGGAAATTCGTGTGACAGGGCTGGCGGTTCGGAGGATCGTGGGGGGTTCTGGTTTCGTGAGAGGGATGGATGCAGGCGGGGATTTCGGTTTCGGCGGGGGAACTGCCGGGGGTATTGCTGCATGTGGCTGTGGTTCGGCCGGTGTTTTTGTGGGGGGCTCCGGGGATTGGGAAGAGCAGTTTGGTGCGGGCTTTTGCGAAGTCGCTCGGGCTGGAGTGTGTGACGCTGCTGGGGACTCAGCTGGCGCCTGAGGACCTGATCGGGGTGCCGCAGATTGTTGATGGGCGGAGCCGGTTCGCTCCCCCGGTGGCTATTGCCCGGGATGAGCCTTATTGCTTGTTCCTGGATGAGCTGAATGCGTCCTCGGCCGAGGTGCAGAAGGCGTTCTACTCGCTGATTCTGGATCGGCGGATCGGTGAGTACGAACTGCCGGAGGGATCGGTGGTGATCGGCGCCGGTAACCGGGCGACCGACAATGCATTGGCGCGGCCGATGGCCAGTGCGCTGATCAACCGGCTGGTGCATGTCCATCTGCGGGCTTCGGCGAGTGACTGGTTGCAGTGGGCCGGTACGGCGGGGATTCACCCGTGGGTGCTCGATTATCTGCGCAACCGGCCGGACCACCTCTGGACTGCGCCGCCGAAGACGGAGGAGCCGTTCTCGACACCGCGGAGCTGGCACATGCTGTCGGACGCACTGCACTCGTACGGTGAAGGTGTCACCGACGAGACGTTGCGAGTGCTTGCCTTCGGCACCTTGTCGGCGGCACACGCTTCCGCGTTCCGGGCGTTCGTGAAGACGGTGCGGAACGCGTTCGGCCTGGAGGCGGTGCTGAAAGGTGAGGCGGGCTGGCCGTCCGCTCCGGAGGACCGCGACCTGCTGTACTTCCTGGCCGAGACCTTCCGGGCCCGACTGGTCAAGGAGCTGCCCGCCGACAAGAACTCCGGCAGCCCAGCTGCGCGTCAGCTCGCGCACCGCGGCAAGGCGCTGCTGGTGGAGCTGGCTGAGATCTCGCTCGAGATCGCGCAGGTGGTGATCGCCTCGGACGACGACGGGCGGCCGGTGCTGCCGACGTGGTTCCTGGTCGAGGTCAGCCGCGACCTGCCGCGGCTGGTCGCCGCACGTGCCTGACCGGCGCAAGACCCGCAAGGACCCGGCCTGGGAGGCGATCCAGGCCGGCTGGGCTGCCGCTGAACACCATCCGCTCTTCGCACCCATGGCGGACCGGATCGCCGACCCAGCCCGCAGCAACTCGGTTCCACGCGACGGCTGGGCCACCATCGACTCCAACGGCCGGATCCTCACGCACTCCTCCCGCCGAGCCACTCCAGCCGAGTGGACGTGGGTATTCGCGCACCTGCTCATCCACCTCGGCCTCGGGCACGCAGAACGCGACAGGCCAGCCCCCGACCACGCTGCGAGTGCCGCCTGCGACACCGCGGTCAACCACTTCCTCCACTCACTCAAACTCGGCACTCCGGTCGTGGAACTCCCCACCGAGTACCCGACCACCGCAGAGGACGAGCTGGCCCGCCGGTGGCGCCGTACCGCCGTACCTGCTGAGTACGCCGGTCTCGGCGTCGCAGGCGGGCAGTCCGACGTACTGATCGAGCGGTGGAACGGTTGGGGCAAGCCACCGGACTGGAGCGAGCTGTTCGCCGCCGGACTGTCAGATGCGGCGGCCGCTGCGGTAGACGTAGCCGGTGGTGCGCGGTCGTCGCTGATGGATCGCGGTGCGAGCCGGAACGAGTGGGACCTCGCCCTGGGTTGGTTCGTCTCGTCGTACCCGTTGCTCGGCGCGCTCGCCGCCACCATGACGATCGTGGCCGAGGCTGAGCTGGCGCGTGGCTGGGACATCCAGGTGGCGGCCGTGAACGCCGCAGCGGGCGAGATCTACGTCAACCCGCTCACCAGCCTGACGCAGAACGAGTGGCGCTTCGTCATGGCGCACGAGATGCTGCACGCCGCACTGCGGCACGGTGAGCGCGTCGGCGGACGCGATCCGTACCTGTGGAATGTCGCGGCCGACCTCGTCATCAACGGCTGGCTGCTGGAGATGGGCGTCGGTGCCATGCCGGACGGTGCGCTACATGACCCAGTGCTGAAGGGCATGTCCGCCGAGGAGGTCTACGACCGCATCGCCACCGACCTCCGCCGCTACCGCAAGCTGGCCACTCTCCGCGGTGCCGGGCTGGGCGACGTACTGGGCCATCCGCTGCCGCACACCGGCGAGGCTGCCCGCGCTGCCGGCCTGGACGACATCTACCGCCGCGCACTGAACACCGGCCTCGCCTACCACGACCAGTCGCGGGGGCTGCTCCCCGCGGGCCTCGTAGAGGAGATCCGCGCACTCGACCACCCACCGCTGAGCTGGGACGCACAGCTGGCGCGCTGGTTCGAAGAGCACGTCCCCGCCGTACAACGCACCCGCACCTACGCCCGAGCCTCCCGCCGCCAGGCCAGTACGCCGGACATCCCGCGGCCCGGCTGGATCCGACCGGTCGAGCTGCAGCAGCTCCCGACGTACGGGGTGGTGCTGGACACCTCCGGTTCGATGGACCGCGTGCTGCTCGGTAAAGCACTCGGCGCCATCGCGTCGTACTCCCGAGCACGTGATGTCCCTGCTGCCCGCGTCATCTACTGCGACGCCGCCGCGTACGACGCCGGCTACGTGCCCGTCGACGACATCGCCGGCCGCGTCCAGGTCCGAGGCCGCGGCGGCACCGTCCTGCAGCCCGGCGTCGACCTCCTCGAACGAGCCGACGACTTCCCCGCCACCGGCCCCATCCTCCTCATCACCGACGGCCAGTGCGACGTAGTCCGCCTCCGCCGCGACCACGCCTGGCTCCTCCCCCGCGGCGCCACCCTCCCCTTCACCCCGCGCGGCCCGGTCTTCCGCGTCGAGTAGTCCGACTAGCCTTGGAGCGTGCCTGACTACCCCTCGCCCATCCGGGATGGCGTGTTCGTGGACCAGGACGGCGTGAGCTGGCGGCTGCGTGGCGGCGAGGTGCGGTGGACGCGTGTACGGCGCCTGATCCAGGACCCAGCTGTGCAGGTGCTGCACGTTTACCTGGACGACCTCCGCACCGTCCCGACCAGTGAACGCAGCGACCTGTTGAGGCAGATCGCGCCGTACGTCGAGAACCCGCGGAAACGCCCCGAGGACCACACCGACTTCCTGCTGGCCGAGTTCAAAGCCGGCACCCGCTCCATGGTCGTAGTCGAGGAGACCTGCTAGTGGACGGTCCTACCGCCCCGGCATCGGCCTCCGCCCCGGCGGCGAGCGCCCCGACCTCGAGCCGCTCGTCGTGACCCTGTACGCCGCCATGTACGACGCGATCGCCGCCCACAGCCGGCTCGGTCTCAATGTGGTCGTCGACGCCGTGCACCACGATTCCTACTCGGCCCCGCTCGGGATCCTCCCTGCCTGCCTGCGCCGGCTCGACGGGTTGCCGGTGCTGATCGTCGGTGTGCATTGCCCGATCGACGTCGTACTGGAACGTCGCCGGGCGACCTGGGGCGGCGTCGGCTACAACCAGGGCGGCACCGTCACCGACCCGGTCGGCCTGTGGCATGAGGCGGTGCACACGCCGGGTCTGTACGACGTCGAGGTCGACACGTCCGTGCACAGTGCCGACGAGTGCGCGGAGATCATTCGGGAGCGACTGGAGAGCCGTTAGGGTCTGCGGGTGGCTCAGATCGGGGACGGTACGACGCGGCTTGTGGTGGTGCGGGGGAATTCGGGGTCGGGGAAGAGCAGTACGGCGCAGGAGATTCGGCGGCGGCTCGGGTACGGCGTGGCGTGGGTGGAGCAGGACTATGTGCGGCGGACCCTCTTGCGTGAGCACGACAAGTTCGGGCAGCCGAATGTCGGGTTGATCGACCTGACGGTGCGGTATGCGCTCGACCACGGGTATCACGTCGTACTGGAAGGCATCCTGAACAACCGCACGTACGGCGAGATGCTGCGGCGGCTCGTGGCGGACCACGCCGGCGTGACAGGGGCGTACTACTTCCAGCTGCCGTTCGACGAGACCATCCGGCGACACTCGACGCGGGAGCTGTCGAAGGTGGTCACGGCGGAGCAGATGCGCGACTGGTACCGCGACATCGACCTACTGGGTGTTTCTGGTGAGCAGGTGATCGGTATCGACAGCACGCTGGACCAGACGGTCGACCGCATCCTCACCGACCTCGACTGGACCTCCGGCGGGGCAATCAACGAGCCGATCCAGTAACCACCTCACGAAGCGCTCTGGCGTGGCCGGCGTGCTGGGCGGTTTCGGTGGCCATCGTGAAGAGCAGGAAGCCCAGTGTGGTCTCGTGATTCTCCCAGTGGGCGACCTGGCCAGGACTGTCCAGGTCCAGCGACAGGATGACCTGATCGGAGTGCGCGGCCAGCTCTCGGTAGACGCCGGTGATGTAGTCAGTGGACTCGTCCGGCTCAGCCCACATGTCGTGCTCTTCGTACGGGTCGTCACGAAACCAGGTCGGCCGCAGCGCTGGTGTGCGACCAAGCGCCTCACCCAAGTACCCGTGCTCTTCACCGGCCAGGTGCTTGACCAGACCAAGCAGATTCGTCCCACTGGGCACCAGAGGACGTCGACGGTCGTACTCCGACAGCCCGTCAACCGCAGCAAGTACCTCCGCACGGCTACGCCGAAGACTCTCCAACAACTCAAGCTTCATCAGTGCACGGTATCGGCGCCCACCGACTAGCCGAGGGTTTTGATGGTGCGGAGGGGTGATAGCGCGGCGATCAGTACCCCGATGAGCATGCCGGCGGTGGAAAGCAGGAGGGTGGGGCGGAGGCCGAGGGCGGTGCCGAGTACACCGGCCAGTGCGGCGCCCAGGGCTTGGCCGCCGATGACTAGAGTGCGCCAGGTGGCTGTGGCTTGGCCTAGTTGGTGCGGTGGGATGCGGGACTGCCGGAGTGTCCGTTGCGGGATGCCGAACAGTGCCATGCCGAGTCCGGAGACCATCTGCCCCAGGTAGATCACGGGTACCAGCCCTGTAGCCAGTGCGGCACCGGACACGACAGACAGGAGCTGTCCGGACAGATACGCGCGACCGATGCCGACGCGGTGGCACCAGGCGGTCGCTAGCAGAGTGCCGACCACGGCTGCGGCTCCGGACGCTGTGAGAGCAATACCGACGTACGCCGGGGACCAGTGCAGCTCGCGGACCAGATACAGCACCACAAGCGGCCCCTGCATGGCGCCGAAGAGCGAGGCGACAGTCGCCGACAGAGTGAGCGGACCGAGCACGCGGTCGGCGAACAGCACCCGCAGCCCGGTCGACAGCCGCACCGGCATCCGCTCCGGCGCCTCGACCCGCGCAGGCTCCCGAATCAGGTACGACGTCACCGCCGACACCACGAACGACAGCGCGTCGACCAAGATCGCGAACGGTGCACTCACCGCCTGCACGAGAAAGCCGGCCGCCGACGGCCCGGTGGTCGACGCCACGTTGGTCGTGAGCAGCGACGCGCTGTTCGCCCGCATCAGCTCCGCACGCGACACCAGCGCCGGCAACAGCGTCTGAGCTGCTGTATCAGCAAGCAGAGTGATCACTCCAGCCAGTACGGCGACGCCGTACAGCTGGCCCATCTCCAGCACCCCCGCAGCAGCCGCAGCCGGAATCGACCCGAGCAGTACGGCGCGCCCGACGTCCGCCCACACCAGGAGCCGTCGCAGCGACACCCTGTCGACCACCAGCCCCGCAGGCAGTCCGAACACGAGATGCGGCAACACAGTCAGCGCGGACAGCAACCCCATCTCCAGCGGCGACGCCTGCAACGTCAACACCGCCACCAGCGGTAGCGCAACCGTCGTGATCGAACTCCCGGCCGCCGACACCATCTGCCCGACCCACAGCTTCCGAACCTCACCCCGCACCAGCCAACCCATGCCGAGCAACCTGTCACCCGGCGCCGTCGTCGACTACCGCTGTTCGCCCGGAGCGCAGCGCGTTCACTCCGCGCGAACTGGGAAGTCGTACATCCTGCGGAGCGGCTGCCTGCACAGCTGCGTCAACGACAGCGCCGCCACCGCCGAGCACAACGCCAGTGCGACCACCATGCTCGGAAACGCATCGGCCACCACCCCACCGAGCACAGCACCGATCGGAATCGTGCTGAGGTTGATTGTCCGGGCTGTTGCCTGCACACGGCCCAGATAGGCCGACGGAGTGAGCTGCTGGCGCAGGGTGATGACCGTGGCGTTCCACACCGGCAGCCACAGCGACGAGACCAGCATCAGACCGACCACCCAGACCACAGCGCCTCCAAACAGACTGAGCGGCACCAGCAGCCAGACTGCGCCCTCGAGCCCAGTCAGCAAGAGTGTTCGACCCACACCGAGCCGACGGAGCAGCCATCCGGTTGCAGCGACGCCGGCAAGTGCGCCGACAGCGCCCACCGTGAACAGCACCCCGACAGCACCAGCTGAGAGGTCCAGGCCGCGGTACAGGAACACGATCAGCACCGTGCGGTTCGCATTCATCCCGAGATTGCGCAGTGCCGCCGAGAGCGTCAGCGGCCGCAGTACCGGGTGTCCCCAGACGAACGCGAGCCCGTCGCGGATATCACGCCAGAGGCGCCGACGCGTGGGTGGAGTGGGCGCCTCCTCCGGTGTGCGGATCGCCGCGATGCCCAGAAGAGACGCCACGAACGAGGCCGCGTTCACACCGAAGCCGACCGCGACCCCGCCGTACTGCAGCAGCAGTCCGCCGAGCGAAGGACCACCGAGCCGCGCAAGTGAGTTCGACAACTCCAGTCGCACGTTCCCCCGCGCCAGCTCAGAGCCTGTCAGCAGGGAAGGCAGGTAGGTCTGGTAGGCGATGTCGAAGAACAGCGTCGCCACACCGGCCAGCGCGGCAACGACGTACAGGAGAGGCAGCGACAACCACCCCAGTGCTGCGCACAACGCCAGTACACCGAAGCAGCCGATCCGGATCGCGCTCGCGGCGAGCAGTACCGGCCGCCGCCGTACCCGGTCCAGAACGGCTCCAGCGACCAGGCCGAGCACCGGGTAGGTGATGCTGCCGACCGCGTTGAGTGCGCCGACCTGCGTCGCGGACGCGCCCAGGACCAGGACTGCGGCCGTCGGGAGGGCCAGCGCCGAGACCTGGTCGCCGAGCAGGCTGACCGACTCGCCGAACCACAGGGAACGGAAGTCGCGACGGCGCTGCACCCGGCTCAGCCTGCCGCAAGGACACACACGGCGTCCCCGAGATTGCAGGAAGGTGCAATCCGAAGGGGGGACCTATCGCGGTTCGTAATGACTGTGACCGCGGTCACCGCTTGGGTCCGGTGACGGCCTATTGCAACAAGCTGTAATTCATCCACGGGGAATGGAATTGGCACGACAAGCGCTTACCTACTGAGCGATACTGGAAAGTGCGCCGTCTTCCGGTTGCGACCCCCCTGCCTAGTTGATGATGGGAAGTGCGCCCGTCCAGATGCCCTCAGAGCACCCTGTCCAAGCTCCCTCGATCCCTGCTCCCTCAATAGCAGCTCCGTCTTCCCGAACACCCGAACGCAGCCGCAACCTCTGGCGACTCCGGCCCTATCTGCGGCCACACCGCTGGCGGCTGGTGTTGATGTTCTCCACGGCCATGCTGGGCGTCGGAGTCAGCCTCTCCGTTCCCCTGGTCACCCGATCCATCATCGACGGGCCGGTCACCCGCCGTGAGCTGGATCTGCTGGTCCCTCTGGCCTTTCTGGCGCTCGGGCTGAGCATCGCCGAGGTCCTGCTGGTCTGGATCCGCCGGATGGCCCAGTCCCGCACCGTCTCCGATCTGGAGGCATCGCTCCGGCACGACCTGTACGTCCGTCTGCAGTCCCTGCCGATGGAGTTCCACACCCGGTGGCAGAGCGGTCAGCTGCTGTCCCGGGTGACCACAGACTTGTCCACCATCCGCCGGTTCATGGGCTTCGGCCTGCTGTTCCTGGTGATGAACATCCTGCAGCTGGCCGTCGTCACGATCCTGCTGCTGCGGCTGTACTGGCCGCTCGGCATCGTCGTGCTCGCGGCCGCCGTACCGATCGTCACGTTGTCCATGCGGTTCGAGAAGAAGTACCTGAAGATCTCCCGTCAGGTCCAGGACCAGCAGGGCGACCTGGCCACCCGGATCGAGGAGTCGGCGCTCGGCTTCCGGGTCGTGAAGGCGTTCGGGCGCCGCCGGCATGTGCAGCAGCAGTTCGACGGCGAGGCGATCAGCCTCTACAACACCACCGTCGACAAGGTCCGGCTCGCCTCCCGGTTCTGGAGCTTCCTCGGCGTCATCCCGAACCTGACCCTCGTGATCGTGCTGCTGCTCGGCGCGCTCGCGGTCGGCCGGGAATCGATCACCCTCGGCACGCTGGTCGCGTTCATCACGCTGATGCTGTCCCTGGTCTGGCCGGTCACCTCGCTCGGCGGGATCCTCGCGATGGCCCAGGAAGCGATGACCGCGGCAGACCGGATCAGCGAGATCCTCGACACCCACTCGGTGATCACGTCCGGCCCGCTCGAGCTGACGAACTCACGCGGTCACCTCCGCTTCGAGCACGTCGGCTTCCAGTTCTCCGACGACTCCTCGGAGATCCTGCACGACATCAACCTCGATCTCACCCCCGGTACGACGCTCGCCCTGGTCGGGGCCACCGGGTCGGGCAAGACCACGCTGACCGCGCTGGTCCCCCGCCTGTACGACGTCACCGCCGGCCGGATCACCATCGACGGGCACGACATCCGGGAGCTCACCCTGAACTCGCTGCGGACGGCGGTCGCCTCGGCGTTCGACGACCCGACGCTGTTCTCGATGAGCGTCCGGGAGAACCTCACCCTCGGCCGCCCGGACGCGACGGACGCTGAGCTCCAGGAGGCACTGCAGGTCGCCCAGGCCGAGTTCGCCAACGACCTCCCCTGGGGCCTGGACACCCGGGTCGGCGAGCAGGGCATGTCGCTGTCGGGCGGCCAACGCCAGCGGCTCGCACTAGCCCGCGCAGTGCTCGCCAGGCCGGCCGTTCTGGTGCTGGACGACACCCTGTCCGCGCTGGACGTCCACACCGAGGCGCTGGTCGAGGAGGCGCTCCGCAGGGTGCTGGCCGACACCACCGGCATCGTGGTCGCCCACCGCGCGTCCACGGTGATGCTGGCCGACCAGGTGGCCCTGCTGCAGGGCGGCACGATCACCCACGTCGGTACCCATCAGGAGCTGCTCGCGACAGTACCGGCGTACCGGCATCTGCTCGCGGCCGAAGAAGAGGAGGTGCACGCATGACGACGACCCAACAGCAGACACCTCCTCAGGAGGACGAACCGGACAAGCCGGAGCAGTCCTGGCGCGGGGTGTACGAGGACGAGGGCAGCAAGGAGTTGTCGAAGGCAACGACCGTGCGGCTGAAGGAGGACTCGCGCAAACTGCTCGGGGAGCTGCTCCGGCCGTACAAGAAGCTGATCTGGATCCTGGTCGCGATCGTCGTGATCGAGAACGCGGCCCGGCTCGCGGTGCCGTACCTGGTCCACCTCGGGATCGACAACGGCATCCCGCCGATCCTCGCCGGGGACGGACCGAGAGCACTGATCACAGTTGTGAGCGCTGTCCTCTTCAGTGCACTGCTGCAGGCGTTCACCCGGCAGATCTTCCTGATGCGCTCGGGCCGGCTCGGGCAGACGATCCTGCTCGGTCTGCGCCGGCGCGTGTTCGACCACTTCCAGCGGTTGAGCCCGGCGTTCCACGACAAGTACACGTCCGGCCGGGTGATCTCCCGCCTGACCTCCGACGTCAGTGTCATCGACGAGCTGCTGGCCAACGGGTTCGACGGTCTGGTGACCGCCGTGCTGACGCTCTTCGGCACGATGATCCTGCTGCTGGTGCTCGACCTCAAGCTCGGTCTGATCGCGCTGCTGTCGTTCCCGATCCTGCTGTTGCTGACAGCGTGGTTCCGGAAGCGGTCGGCGGTCGTCTACCGGCGGACCCGCGAGGCCGTCGTACTCGTCATCGTGCACTTCGTCGAGTCGATGACCGGCATCCGCGCCGTCCAGGCCTTCCGCCGGGAGCCGCGCAACGAGGAGATCTTCGCCGGCGTCAACGAGCAGTACCGGGAGGCGAACTACGAGTCGTTCCGGTTGAACGCGGTCTTCATGCCGTCGATCAAGGGCGTCGGCAACGTGACGATCGTGGCGATCCTCGCGTACGGCGGCTACCAGGCCTACCACGGTCATGTCACCGTCGGCGTCCTGACCGCGTTCCTGCTCTACCTGCGGCAGTTCTTCGAGCCGCTGCAGGACATCTCGCAGTTCTACAACACGTTCCTGTCCGCGAGTGCCGCGCTGGAGAAGCTGTCCGGCGTACTCAACGAGGAGCCGGACGTGCCCGAGCCCGCCAAGCCGGTCAAGCCCGCGAAGGCCCGCGGTCACCTCGAGCTGCGCGGTGTGCAGTTCCAGTACGTCGACGGCGTACCGGTGCTGCCGGGTCTCGACCTGGACGTGCCGGCTGGTCAGACACTGGCACTGGTCGGTACGACGGGAGCCGGGAAGACGACAATCGCCAAGCTGGTCTCGCGTTTCTACGACCCGACCGGTGGCCGCGTACTGCTGGACGGCCAGGACCTGCGTGACCTGACCGAGGACGACCTGCGCGAGCGGGTCGTGATGGTGACCCAGGAGAACTTCCTTTTCACCGGCTCGGTCGCCGACAACATCCGCTTCGGCAAACCGGAAGCCACCCTCGACGAGGTGGTCGAGGCAGCCAAGGTGATCGGTGCGCACGACTTCATCACCGCACTCCCCCAGGGTTACGAAACCCAGGTGGAGAAACGAGGCAGCCGCCTGTCCGCCGGCCAGCGCCAGCTGGTCGCGTTCGCCCGCGCCTTCCTCGCCGACCCGGCCGTCCTGATCCTGGACGAGGCCACCTCCAGCCTCGACATCCCCAGCGAACGCCTCATCCAGCGAGCCCTCCGCACCATCCTCGCCGACCGCACCGCCATCGTCATCGCCCACCGTCTCTCCACCGTGGAAACAGCCGACCGGGTCCTGGTCCTCGAACACGGCCGCATCCTCGAAGACGGCCCACCACACATCCTCATCACCACCGGCGGCAACTACGCCGGCCTCCACCAAGCCTGGGAAGACTCCCTGGCCTAAGCCGGTCGGCGCGTGGCTCACCCCCCACGCGCCGACCACACCCCCGTACGCCGATCAACCCCACGCACGGGCGGTTGGGCCGGACCTCCACCACCGTCCAACGGGCTGCAGAGCGGCCCAGGCAGGGCGTGCCGAGCGTGAACCGCGGGCGCCACGCAGAGTTGGTGGGTGATGGCGGTCCGGCTTCAGGTGTGGGCAGCGGACGCGCAGGCCATCACAAATGCGGATTGCGGGCCGGCGTACGCCTGAAGGTGGTTGCCGAGGTGCAGTTGTGATGGCGTGGCGGTTCGCCCAATGGACGTGAGGGCCGCCGCAGCACCCTCGAGGCTGACGGACGCCGTGGTGCTAGTCGGTCCAGTCGAGTTGGGGTTCGGGGATGGCTAGGGAGCGGCCGTGGGACTGGGCTTTGGCTCGGGTGGGTTGGTCGCCGCGGGGGTAGCGGAAGGTTCGGGCGGGGAAGACGACGAAGATCTCGTGGTCGTTGTGGAAGTCGGCGTACCAGCCGGGTTGTTCGAGGGCTTGCTGTAGGGCCTCGGCCAGGGCGACGGCGTGGTCGTCGTCGACCTCGAACTCCAGCAGCGTCCACACCGCAGGCTGGTCGGGGCTGGCGTTCGAGACTGCCTGGCGGGTCAGTTTGTGCACGACCAGTGGGAGTTGGTGAGGGTGGCTCCGACCTTCAGGCTCTCCAGGATCAGCATGCCGCGGTACATCGGCGTCTCCGTTCTCCGGGTACGACGACGTACGTTACCTAGCTCGTACTGATCGAAGACCGGTCGGCGCGTGGCTCACCCCCACGCGCCGACCACACCAGGCAGTGCGCCGTCCGCGCATCAGCGCCAGGCTGCGATCAGGTCCTCCGGTGTGAAGGCCTGGACGCCCTTGGCAGTGCATCCGCTGCGACTGACTGCGATCAGTGGGGTGTCGTCCGTGGCGCCCGGGAGCTGGGCTCGATGCTTGATCAGGCTCGCAAGATCGCGGGCGTCGAAGGGTTTCCTCTCCAGCCACTTGATCGAACCCACCATGGTGATCTTGTCGGCGACCGGTGAGCGGTCCGCCCCGACGATGTCGATCTCGGGGTCGTTGCTGCGGGTCCAGTAGGCACTGATCACCTGGGTGCCCTGCGGGAGGCGGTCGTCAGCGATGCGCCACAGGGATTCTCGGATGACGGGTTCGATGGCGCGTCCACGCCAGGACGTCCATCCCCGCCGTACCGTCTCGAGAACGAGGTCGCCACGTCCGCGCTCGATCGTCGGGATCGCCGCACCGACGAAGCCGAGCCAGAAGCGAAGATACGGGTCGTCGACCCAGTAGCGCGTCTCCTTGCTGGGCGTTGCCGACAATGGGCGCTCCGCAGCGACGACACGACGGCTGGTGAGCTCTCCCAGCGCTCTCTGCAACGAGGTCGCCTGAAGGCCGCCGGCAGCTCGGCCGATGGAGCTGAAGGTACGCTCGCCACTCCCGATGGTCTGCAACACCCTCTGGGCTTGGACTTCCGTGGGGAACTCCGCCGACAGGACGCGCTCGCCACTGACCAGCAATGCGGACGTCGGCCGTCGCAACGCGTGTTCGAGGTAGCCCCACACGTCGGCTCCACGCGGCCATTCCTCCAGGATCAGCGGGAGTCCCCCGGACACGAGGAAGGCGTCGAAAGCGTCGGCCGGAGCGAGGTCGAGCATCGAAGCGACGTCGGCCGGGCTGAGCGGTGGGACGACCAGTTCGGTGCCGCGTTGATAGAACGGCCGGCCGTAGGTGTTCAGCCGCTCCATCATGGCGATGTCCGAGCCGACCAGGATCAGCAGGACCGGGAGCTTGGACAGCGTCCGGTCGAACGCCTTCTGCAGAGCACCCTCAACGGTCTCGTCCTCACGAATCAGGTACGGCAACTCGTCGATGACGACCACGCTCGGACGATCAGCCGGCAGCGCGGCAGCCAGCAACCCGAACGCAGCGTCCCAGGTCTGCGGCTCGGCGAACCCTTCGGCCTGGGCTGCCCCGGGGAGCGATGAGACCGCGACCTCGTGGGCGAATCCACTCAGGTCGCTCGCCGCCGATCCGCCGACAGCGGTGAAGTAGACGTGCGGTACGTCGGCCCGCTCCAGGAACTCCTCGACCAGCCGCGACTTCCCGACCCGGCGCCGCCCGCGAACCGACACGGCCCGCCCCGGCCGGCCCACTCGCCCACCGTCCCGGACAGCCGTCAGCAACTCCTCGAGGACCCCGAGCTCAACTCGCCGCCCGACAAACCCACTCACCTGGACCACCTGCCGATAACTGACACCAATGACACTATCATTCATGATACTAACATGAATGATAGTGTCCTGGCCTTGCTGGGTGGTCCAGTCGAGTTGGGTTCGCCGCGGGGTCGGCGCGCAGCTCACCCCCACGCGCCGACCACATGGAAGGCGGTCTTACTTCTTGACCCGGTAGCGCAGGTGGGTGACGCCGGTGCCCTCGACGACTGTGATGGGTCCGTCGAACTGGACCGGCGTGGCGCCGAGTTCTGCGAACAGTGGCTTGCCACTGCCCAGCAGGACTGGCACCAGCTCGATGCCGAACTCGTCGAGTAGGCCGGCCTCCAGACACTGCCGGGCCATCTGCCCTCCGTTGACGGCGACGTTCTTGTCGCCGGCCAGCTGCTGTGCCTTCGCCACCGCTGCCTTGATGCCACCGTCGGTGACGAAGACGAAGTTCTCGTCGTCCTCGGGACGGTCCTCGGGACGCTGATGGGTGAGCACGACCGTGGTGACGTCCATCGGGTGCCGCCCGCCCCAGGCGTTCGTCATGTCGTAGAGGTGCCGTCCGACGAGCAGCGCGCCGGTGTTCTCCCATTCCGGCTTGATCAGCTCGGCGCTCGCCGCGGACATCCGGACCGGCGGCACGTTGGGGCTGGCTGACGGGAACTCGACGTCGCCATTGCCGTACCACTGGAACAGCAGGTCGAAGCCGCTTTCCTCCGGTCCGGCGATGTAGCCGTCCAAGGACATGGTGCCGCCGGCGGTGATCTTGCCCATCGATGTCTCCAACTCTGTCGGTGATGTCGTCGATAGGTCGAAGCCGAGGCGATCACTTCGACATCAGGGGCGCCGGCATTGTCGGAGGGGGTCTGTACGTTGGCGGCATGTTGCGGACGTTGGCGGTGGAGAACTATCGGTCGTTGCGGCGGCTGGTGATGCCATTGCGGGAATTGAACGTCGTGACGGGGGCCAACGGGACCGGAAAATCGAGTTTGTACCGCGCTTTGCGGTTGCTCGCGGATGCCTCGCGGAACGGAGCGGTGGCGGCGCTCGCCAAGGAGGGTGGGCTGGGGTCGACGTTGTGGGCCGGGCCGGAGTTCGTGCGGAAGGATCGGCCGGTGCAGGGGACGGCGCGGCGCGGGCCGGTGACGTTGCGGATGGGGTTCGCGGCGGACGACTACGGGTATCTGATGGATCTCGGGTTGCCGCTGCCGGTCGCCTCGATGTTCTCAAAAGATCCGGAGATCAAGCGGGAGTCGTTGTGGGCCGGGCCTTTTCTGCGGCCCGCGTCGTTGCTGGTGGAGCGGGTCAACAGCCAGGTGCGGATCCGGGCCGAGAGCGGCGGGTGGGAGCGTGGCGGGCCCGATCTGCAGACGTTCGACAGCATGCTGAGCCAGTTCGCGGATCCGCAGCGGGCGCCGGAGTTGTTGCAGGTCAGGGAGCGGATGAGATCGTGGCGGTTCTACGACCATCTGCGGACGGATGCGGACGCCCCGGCGCGGCAAGCGCAGGTCGGGACGCGGACGCCGGTGCTCGGGCCGGAAGGGGCCGACCTGGCTGCCGCGTTGCAAACGATCCAGGAGATCGGGTCGGCGGCGGCGATGGCCGAGGCTGTCGATCAGGCGTTTCCGGGGAGCAGTGTCGAGATCCAGGAGAGCGCGGGGCGGTTCGAGCTCGCGTTCCGGCAGTACGGACTGCTCAGGCCGTTGTCCGGAGCTGAGCTCTCGGACGGGACCCTGCGGTACCTGCTGTGGGTAGCGGCATTGCTGACGCCGCGACCACCTGAGCTGCTGGTGCTGAACGAGCCGGAGACGAGTCTGCATCCGGATCTCCTGCCGGCGCTGGCGAATCTCGTGGTCACGGCGGCGAAGGAGACCCAGGTGATCGTGGTGTCCCACTCCAGACCGTTCACCGCATCGCTCCAGGCGCTGGCCGACGACCTGCACACGATCGAGCTGGTCAAGGACCGCGGTGCCACGACGATCGCCGGGCAGGGACCGCTCGACGAGCCGCCCTGGAAGTGGCCATCACGCTAGGCCACTCCCACGGGCAAGGGCTCAGCGGACGACGTCGTACACGAGCTTCTGGATGCCGTTCGAGTACGACGCGTTGTCGACCAACTGAAGGCTCTGCTTGTCCTTGTCGCTGTCGCTGAACAGGCGCTTGCCGGCGCCGAGCAGGACCGGGAAGACGAGCAGGCTGTAGCGGTCGATCAGACCGGCGTCGGCCAGGTTGCGGTTCAGGGTGGCGCTGCCGTGGATGCTGATCGGGCCGCCCTCGGTCTCCTTCAGCGCGGCGACGTCGTCGAGCGACCGCAGGATCGTGATCTCGCCCCAGTTGGTGACCAGGTCGGACTCCTTCAGGGTCGTCGAGACGACGTACTTCGGCATCGCGTTGTACTTCGGGAACTCGGTGATCGTCGGCCAGACGGGCGCGAACGCGTCGTAGCTGACCCGCCCGATGAGCATCGCGGCAGCCTCGTCCTGCTCCTGCCCTTTCAGCTCGTACGCCGCTTCGTCCATCGCGATGTCCTTGAACGTCCAGCCGGAGTTCCGGTAGCCCGGCTCCCCGCCCGGTGCCTCGATGACGCCGTCGAGCGAAACGAACGCGGTGGTGATCAGAGTGCGCATGCGAATTTCTCCTTCAGATGTTTGCTGCTGACATCACAGCGTCGACCGGGGTCCTCAGAACACGACACCACAAAAATGTGACCCCGGTCACAGGACTACTTCACGGATTCGAACCGCACCAGAACCACCGAGCCGGCAGCCGACAGGAGGAACCCGACGATGGCCAGCGGCCACCAGCCGGCCCGAACAGCATCGGACAGTACGACGACGCCCACGACGGCCGGCGTGATGGTCTGCAACGCGATCATCGGGGTGGTGGCGAGCGTGACCGAGCCGCGTTGGAGGGCGAGCGAGTAGAGGATGAAGGCCAGTGCACCACTCAAAGGAAGCGTGTACGCCGTGGGGCTGCGAAGGAGTTCGCCGATCGAACCGTCCTGCAACAGGCGAGCCGAGATCGCGACACCGGCGTACCCAAGTCCCGAAAGCATGCCCAGCAAAGCCGTCGAGATCCCGTGCTGGGAGCGGCTGGCCAGAGCACCAAGCACGGCAACCACAATCAGGCCGGCGACGACACCGATGGTCAGGCCGTGATGCTGAACGTTCGGACCCGCATCACCGGCGGACACCGCGAGCAGACCGAGACCGACCACGACGGCAATCACCGCGGACCACTCGACGATGCTCAACTGGTCGGACATCAGCCGCGTGGCGAGCAACGCGGTGACGACCAGGCTGACCGCAATCCCGGCCTGAGCCAGGTAGAGCGGGAGCAGCCGGAGCGCGACGAAGTGCAGGCCGAAGCCGGCCAGTTGGAGCGCGAGCGCACCCAGGAAAGTGGGCTGCCGGAGCAGCGCGACGACGAAGCCGACGAAGCGCCGCGGATCGAACTCGGACTCCGTCGGCACCTTGCGGGAGCCGACCGCCTGCAGGATCGACGCGATACCGAACAGGACAGCGGCAGCCAGCGCCGAACCGAGACCGAGTACGAGGGTCAAGTCAGGCGACCTTGCGGCGCGGCACCCAGAACGTCAGATACAGACTGAGCGCCCCGTAGTACAGCAGGTAGGCGAGCGAGATCCCGACCACGATCGCGTTCGGGTTCGGCATCTGGGCCAGGAGTACGGCGTACGACGCCATCCAGATCGCGGTCGTCAGCAGGTTCAGCGACCGGAACACCTTGGTCCGCGACGGGTAGACGTACTTGACCGGGACGAAGACCAGGATCGAGCAGATCACCAGGATCAGGCCGGTGGTGGTCGGGCTGAGGCCGAGGACCACCACGTAGAAGGCGACCACGTTCCAGTAACTGGGGAAGCCGAGGAAGAAGTGGTCGTCGGTCTTCGCGTCGGTGCGGCAGAACTGGTAGCTCGAGGCGAGCAGCGGCAGCGCGGCGAGCACCGCACCCCAGCCACCCGATGGCAGATAGTTGCCGGACCACAGCAGCACGATCGGCGCGAACGCGTAGGTCAGGTAGTCGACGATGTTGTCGAGCATCGCCCCGTCGAACCACGGGATCGTCTCCTTGACCCGCAACCGGCGCGCGAGCATGCCGTCGGTCCCGTCGATGACCAGGGCGGCCAGCCCCAGCCAGAGGGCCCGGACGGCGTCGCCGTCGATGGCGGCGATGACGATCAGCAGCGCGAGCACGGTACCGCTCGCGGTATAGGCGTGCAGCGCCAATCCGGCCAGACGCAACCGCGTCGACGCGACGAACGGCTCCTGCACCGCGTCGTGTGTGGTCAGGACAACTCCCAGAACTCAAACGGCGCAACGCGCCGGGTCTGGTCGACACAACCAGACTGCCGCCAGCGTCTCATAGTGCAGGTCCTGACCTTGTCACCGGCTGTGCGCACACGCCGGATCGGGTGTGCGCACGCAGGGAACTACTCGACCGGCTCGAGCACGAAGAACGGCATCTTCCGGGTGGTCTTGGCCTTGTACTCCTCGTACGGCGGGTAGGCGGCGACCGCGATCGGCCACCACTCGTCGTACTCGGCGCCGTCGATCTCGCGGGCGACGTACTGCTTGGTGACCTCGCCGTCCTGCAGGGTGACGTTCGGGTCGGACTTCAGGTTGTAGTACCAGACGGGGTTCTTCGGGGCGCCGCCGAGCGACGCGACCGCGACGTACACACCGTCCCGCTCGACCCGCATCACCGGGACCTTGCGGAGCTTGCCGGACTTGGCGCCGCGCATCGTCAGCAGCACGACCTTCAGGCCCATGATGTCGACGGCTTCGGTGGTGCCGGCCTCGGTGACCTTGTCCACCTGCTCGCGGACCCAGTCGGAGGTACTCGGGGCGTATTCGTCGTTGGTGGTCATGTCACCCATCTTAATGGTGACGTATCAACATCCACAATCACAGCGCGATGTCACGGTGCACACGACTGTAACTGCGTGGCCGTCGCGATCGTTCCCTCGATCCAGCGGCGGCGCAGGAAGTGTGCCTTCAGCAACCGGTGCACGCCGTCCAGCACGACCAGCCGGCCGCGGTACGCGACCAGGTTGATCGGGAAGTCCAGGTCGGCGTCCATCACCCGCTGGTAGTGCGGGCGGTAGTTCATCGGCGTTTCGGCGACCTGGTGCGGCGTGACCTTGAAGCGTTCGCCGTCGAGCTGCCACAACGGCAGCTCGAACATCCAGACCAGGTCCGCGACCTCGATCGGCTCGACCTTGAGATCGAGCGCCCACAGCTTCTCGAGCTGCCACTTGGTCGGCGGGAAGACCGCGCGCAGCTCGTCCGGCATCGACGCGACCAGCCCGTCGAACGAGACGTCCGGCGCACTCCGATCAGCAGCATCCATCACGACGAAGCAGGCTACGCCATCAGCCGCTCAGGAATGTTCGAGCCGGTGGATGATCACGATCGCCGAGTCGTCTCCCGGTCCCCCGGCCGCAGCGACCAGCTCGGCCGCACCGCCCTGGAATCCCTGTGCCACCAGGCGTTCCGCGTGTCCGGCGAGCCGGTCGGTACCGCGCCCGATATCGCGCCGCGGCGTCTCGACCATGCCGTCGCTGTACAGGAACAGCGCGTCGCCCGGCTTCAGCACGCCGTGGTTCGGTGCGAACTCCGGTGCTTCCATCAGCCCGAGCAGCGGCCCGTCCGCATCGCGGGTCCCCCATCGCCCGGACCACGCGTCGAACTGGATCGCCGGCGGATGCCCGGCGGTCCGGACGCAGAAGGCTCCTGTGCCCAGCTGAACCGCGACATGGACGACAGTCGCGAAGTCGTCCTCCCAGTTCTGCCGCCGCAGATAGCGGTTGGCGGCCGGCAGGAAGTCCTCGACCGGTACGACGCCGAGCAGTCCGCCGAAGGCACCGGACAGCAACAGCGCCCGCGTCCCCGCATCGACTCCCTTGCCCGAGACATCGACCAGTGCAACCTCGAGCACGTTGTCGCGTTCGGTCGACACCACGAAGTCCCCGGAGAACTTCGATCTGCCGGCCGAGCGGATCGCGACCTCAGCCCGCCAGCCACTCGGCAGCGGCGGCAGCTCGCCCTGAGCAGTGAGCGTGTCGCGCAACTCCATCAACATCGACTCACCACGGGTACCCGGCACACCGAGCTGGTTGCGGACCTTCGCACCCGCGATGACGATCCAACCGATCGCCCCGAGCACCAGCGCGAAGCCGGTCGTCGGAGTCGGCACCTCCCGGGAGACCAGTACGAACGACGCGATCGCCATCGTCAGCAGGGTCAGGACCACCAGTTGCCGGAAGCCCAGGATCAACCCACCCAGCAACAACGGAATGACGACCCCGGAGAGCGGAACATACGTGGGCCAGGCCGCACTGCCCGCAGCGATCAGCAAGGTCAGCGACAGCAACGCGACAGCCGCCAGCGGGTGCAATCGACGGGCGCGTCTGATCAGCGCGACGACCAGGCGGCCGACTCGTCGTACTAGAGCGCGACTGCGACTCCTGATCATGGTGTGAAGAAGATAACGGCACTCCTTGGTCCGCGCATCAAAAAGCTTGATAACTGTTCAGATTATCTGCGGGTGAGTCCGGTGCGTTGGCACTTCGGGCACCAGAAAAGGTTGCGCTGGGCCAGGATCTCGGTGCGGATCACCGAGTCGCAGACATGGCAGCGCTGACCCTGCCGACGGTAGACGTAGACCTCGCCGCCATGGTCGTCCTGGCGTGGGTCGCGGCCCATCGCCTCGGGAGTGTGGTCGTCGGCAACTGTGTCGATGCGGCCGGTCTCGACGCCGTACTTCATCAGCTCGAGCAGGTCGTCCCACATGCCTTGCCACTCACGCTTCTTCACCACCTGGCCGCGCGTCAGCGGATGCAACTTGGCGCGGAACAGCACCTCCGCGCGGTAGACGTTGCCGACGCCACTCAGCACCTCCTGGTCCATCAGCAACTGTCCGATCGGCTGCTTGCTGCGATGGATCCGCTTCCAGGCGAGCTCCGGGTCGGCGTCGTCGCGCAGTGGGTCCGGACCGAGCCGTCCGATCAGCACCTCGCGTTCGCCATCGGTCAGCAGCTCACAAACGGTCGCACCGCGCAGATCGGCGTACGACGTCTCGTTCTGAAGCCGCAGGCGCACCTGTCCGACCGGTTCGGGCACCGGCGCCGTACCGAAGTCGACCTTGCCGATCAGACCGAGGTGGATGTGCAGCCAGCCGGCCCCGTCGAAGTCGGCGAGGAAGTGCTTACCGTGAGCCTCCGTGTGCCGCAGCACCTGCCCGTCGAGCCGTGCGGCGCCGTCGGCGAACCGGCCCTGCGGACTGGTCGCCCGGACCGGCCGGCCGCCGAACGCATCCCAGACGTCGTTCGCCAGCCGGTGCAGAGTGTGGCCTTCAGGCATGATTCCTCTTATGGGGATTGCAGGTGGTACGCCGAAGGGGCGGTCCGGACCGTCCACCCCGGCCGTGGTCGGCATCGGCCGGTCGATGCGGGCCCGCGACGTCTCCCGGCCACGGGAGCCGTTCAAACGCCGCGGGGTCCAGCCGCCGGAGGACGCCCTAAACGATCAAGTAGAGCCGGATCAGGAGAGCGGCGGGAGCTCGCCAGTCTCTTCGTAGGCACTCAGCATCTCGATCCGGCGGGTGTGCCGCGCCTCGCCGGAGTAGTCGGTGGCCAGGAACGTCTCCACGAACCCGACCGCCTCCTCGGTCGAGTGCATCCGCGCCCCGACACTGACCACGTTGGCGTTGTTGTGCTCGCGGCCCAGCTTGGCGGTGTCGGTACTCCAGGCCAGCACGGCCCGGACACCCTTCACCTTGTTCGCCGCGATCTGCTCCCCGTTGCCGGAGCCGCCGATCACGACCCCCAGGCTGCCCGGGTCCGCCACCACGCCGGCGCCGGCGCGCAGACAGTACGGCGGGTAGTCGTCCACCGCGTCGTACACGGCAGGACCGTGGTCGACGACGTCGTGGCCAGCAGCAATGAGGTGCTGGACCACGTGATTCTTGAGCTCGAAGCCGGCATGGTCAGAGCCGATGTGCACTCGCATGGCCTGCAATCTACTGATACACCGGAACGCCCGGCAGCTTGGGTGCACCCGACCCGACGTACACGGTGGTCACGTAGCCGCCGTATTTGGGCAGATAGGCCCACCAGTCGCTGGATCGCGGTGGTGCGTCGATGAGCTCACCCTGCTTCTGTCCACTGACCAGCACCTCGACCCCGGCCGGCAGCATGCCCAGGATCCCGCAGGAGGTGTTCGGGGCCGTCCGGACCCGCACCCCCACTCCGGTGGTGGCCAGCCAGCTCCCACTGGTCCGCACCCCGCCCGGAACGATCAGCGACCGAGTCAACCGGGTCACATCGGTGTACGCCTTCCCGTACTGCGTCCCCCGCGGATGCAGCGTGTAGACCGACACGATGCACCGGTCGTCCTTCCCGACCGTGCCCGTGGTGTGCAGGGCGTCGCTGACGAGGTCGAGGGTGTCCACCGGCTTGGCGCGGTCGCTGCCGTAGCCACTCGAGCCGAGGAAACCGGACCAGCCCTGCTTGATGCTGAAATCAGGATCGAATACCGAGGCGATCCCGAAGAACTGGTCGAAGCCGTCGGTGCCGTACCGGGTCGGCTCGTGCAGCAGGTCCATCACCAGACTCCGGATCGGTGCCGGAGCGTGATCGAGAATGTATCGATAGATCCGGACCGTGTCGGCGGCGGTGATCGCGACGTAGCCCCAGAAGCCCGGATGCGTGGGCGGCGGACCGTCGGTGTGGGTCAGCCCGAGCCGCCGCACCATCCGCTCGACGATGGCGGCGCCACCGTTGTGATCCCAGTAGTAACTGGCTGCGTCGTCGTCGCTACTGCGCAGCATTACCTCGAGCCTGGCCCGGTCCGCGGCCTCGACGGTGTACGCCGGGCCGCGTTCCCAGAGCAGGTCCAGGACGATCAGCAGCTTCACCACCGAGGCGGAGCGAAACCGGTGGTCGGCGTTCGACTGCTGCACGAACCGCCCGGTGTGGCGGTCGAACACGGCGATACCGGCGGTCACGCCGGCGGGGACGACATCGAGCTCGGTGCGCTCGTCACGTAACGTCATGTGATACCTACTCACCACTTGAAGAATTCCCGTTGGTGAGCAACCTTCACCGGCACGGGGCGCTCAGTTCAACCCTTGAACCACAGACCGAATCTTTCCGGACGGCGCTTAGATCAAACCCATCACTCAAAGACCGGGTCGCGGTCGCGGCTGCGCTTGATCTCGAAGAATCCGTCGGTGCCGGCGACGAGCAGGACGCCGTCCCACAGCTTGCCGGCGGCCTCGCCCTTCGGCGCCGGTGTCACGACCGGTCCGAAGAAGGCGGTGCCCGCGACCGAGATGACCGGCGTACCGACCTCCATCCCGACCTGGTCCATTCCGGCGAAGTGCGATTTGCGCAGGGCCTCGTCGTACCGGCTGTCGCCGAAGGCCTCGAGCAGCGACGCCGGCAGACCGGCCTCGTCGAGAGCTTCGGGCAGGACCTGCTCGTCCTTGGTACCGCGGCCTTCGTTGTGGATCCGGCGGCCGAGCGCTGTGTAGAGCGGCAGCAGGACCTCGTTGCCGTGCGCCTGCTCGGCGGCGATCAGGACCCGGACATAACCGAGCTTGCGATGCCAGTTGGCGTCGTGTTCGTCACGTTCTTCGTTCAGGACGGCCAGGCTCATCACGTGCCAGGTCGTCGTCACGTCGCGGACCTGCTCGACCTCGAGCATCCAGCGGGACGTCATCCAGGCCCAGGGGCAGGCCGGATCGAACCAGAATTCGGCGGAGGCTGTCATGTGTTCGATCATACAAAATTGAAGAACCGCAGGTACCGGCTTGGTATCCATCGCTCGATGTCGCGGGGAAACCCGCGCCTACCGCAGGCGTCAGGTGCATAGGATGCCGATATGCCTGGAACCAACCTGACGCGCGATGAGGCGCGTACCCGTGCCGGTGTGGTCAGCGATGTCAGCTACGCCATCGAGCTGGACCTGACCAACGCCCCGAGTGGAGCGCCGACCTTCCCGTCCGTGACCACGATCACCTTCACGGCGAGCGACGGCGCGAGCACGTTCGCCGATCTGATCGCGGACAAGGTCCGTGAGATCACGCTGAACGGCAGCTCCCTCGACCCGGAGACGGTGTACGACGGTGCCCGCATCCAGCTCGACGGTCTGGCGACCGCCAACGAGCTGCGCGTGGTCGCGGACTGCCTGTACTCGCGGACCGGCGAAGGGCTGCACCGCTCGGTCGACCCGGCCGACAAGGAGACCTACCTCTACACGCAGTTCGAGGTGCCGGACGCCCGCCGGGTGTTCACCACCTTCGAGCAGCCGGACCTCAAGGCCCCTTTCACTTTCACCGTCTCCGCTCCGGCCCGCTGGGTCGTCATCTCGAACTCGCCCACCCCCGAGCCGACGACCTACGCCGGTCCGAGCGGCGAGGAGCTGGCCCGCTGGGAATTCCCGCCGAGCGAGCGGATGTCGACGTACATCACCGCTGTCGTGGCGGGTCCGTACCACGTGGTCACCGACGCCTACGAAGGTCCGCACGGCACCTACCCGATGTCGCTGCTGTGCCGTCCGTCGCTGAAGGACTCGCTCGACACCGAGGACCTGTTCGAGGTGACCAAGCAGGGCTTCGCGCTGTTCGAGGAGGCCTTCGGGACGCCGTACCCGTTCCACAAGTACGACCAGGCGTTCGTTCCGGAGTACAACATGGGCGCGATGGAGAACGCGGGCTGCGTGACCCTTCGCGACGAGTACATCTTCCGCAGCCGCACCACGCACGCCGAGCTCGAGAGCCGCGCCAACACCGTGCTGCACGAGCTGGCGCACATGTGGTTCGGCGACCTGGTCACGATGACCTGGTGGGACGATCTGTGGCTGAACGAGTCCTTCGCCGAGTGGGCCTCGCACTGGGCGCAGGCGACGGCCACCACCAAGTACGCCGGCGCCTGGACGACGTTCTGCAACGCCCGCAAGAACTGGGCGTACCGGCAGGACCAGCTGCCGTCGACGCACCCGATCGCGGCCGACATGGTCGACTTCCACGCGGTCGAGGTGAACTTCGACGGCATCACCTACGCCAAGGGCGCCTCCACGCTGCGGCAGCTGGTCGCGTTCGTCGGTGAGGACACCTTCATCACCGCCCTGAAGGAGTACTTCGCCGATCACGCGTTCGGCAACACCGAGCTGACCGACCTGCTCAAGCCGCTCGAGAAGGCCTCCGGCCGTGACCTCGACGACTGGACCGAGCGCTGGCTGCGGACCGCCGGGGTGAACACCCTGCGCGCCGACTTCACGGTGGACGCGGACGGCAAGTTCACCTCGTTCGCGATCGAGCAGACAGCAGTCGAGGAGTACCCCGTACTGCGTCCGCACCGGCTGGCCATTGGTCTGTACCGGCGGACCGACGAAGGCCTGGTCCGCACCGAGCGGTTCGAGGTGGACATCGACGGCGCCCGCACCGAGCTGGCCGAGCTCGTCGGTGCCACCCAGCCGGATCTCGTGCTGCTGAACGACGACGACCTCACCTACGCGAAGATCCGGCTCGACGAGCGCTCCCGGGCGACTCTGGTCGAGTCGATCGACCAGCTGTCGGAGTCGCTGCCCCGTGCACTCGCCTGGGGTGCGGCCTGGGACATGACCCGGGACGCCGAGATGCCGGCCAGCCAGTACGTCGAGATCGTGCTGCGCGGGATCCGGGCCGAGAGCGATCTGACTGGTGTCCGGTCGCTGCTCTCGCAGGTCACCAGCGCCATCAACCTGTACGCCGCTCCGGATCGGCGGGACGCCCTTCGGATCCAGTTCGAGGAGGCCCTCGCGGGTCTCGTGAACGAGGCCGAGGCCGGTAGCGATCACCAGCTCGCATTCGTCCGCGCCTACACCAGCGCGGTCTTCTCCGCGGCCGGTGCGGACCGGCTGGCCGCTTGGCTGGACGGGCGGGAGCTGCCCGCCGGTCTGGTCGTCGACACCGACCTGCGCTGGACGCTGATCGTCGCACTGGCCCGGCTGGGCCGGATCGGTGCCGACGAGATCGAGGACGAGCTGACCCGCGACACCACCATCACCGGTGGCGAGCGGGCCGCACAGGCCCGCGCTGCGCGGCCGACCGCCGAGGCCAAGGAAGAGGCGTGGCGGATTGCCGTCGAGTCCGGAGACACTCCGAACGAGACGCAGTTCCGGACCATCCTCGGCTTCCAGCAGCCCGGCCAGGAGGACCTGCTCCGCCCGTACGTCGGGAAGTACCTGACCGCGGCCAAGGACGTCTACACCCGGCTCGGCTCGTCCATGGGCGAGAACGTGCTGGTCTACCTGTCGCCGCGCAATCTGGCCGAGCAGCCGACGCTGGACGCGCTCACCGACTGGCTGACCGCAGAGTCGACAGCTGTCGACGCACCGACCCGTCGCTACGTCTCCGAGGCCCAGGCCGACCTGACCCGGGCGATCGCGGCGCAGGTGCGAGACGCGAGCTGAATGACAGAGTCTGAATGACACAGTGCACCCGGCCGGGGTAGAACAGAGCAGATGCCTGCTTCTGACCCCGCCCTGGCCGGTGCAGCCGCTGTCGCGCTGACTGGACTCGCTGAGGCGTACCGCCCGCGCCCTGTCACACCCCTGCTTCCGTGGCGGGACCCCCATCGGCTGGTGAAGCCGTACATCATTACTGCGCGCGGCCGGCAGTGGGACGACCAGATGGTCGAGTTCGCTCGGGCCGGTGCGAGCAGGCAGCTCGACTTCGACGATGCGATGGGCTCGGTCGGCCTGGCTGTCGCCGTACTGCATCTGAGCGACGACGGCGCCTACTTGGTCGTGCACAGCTGGACGAAGGACTACCAGTCCCGGCTGAGCAGGTTCAGCGGTGTCGACGTGGACGACCTGCGCCCGGTGCCCACCGGGGTCGCACCGAGCGTGTGGGAGCTCGAGGTGCTCAGCCACGAACGGACGGCGTTCGTGAAGCACATCCTGAGTGGTGGCGTCGATGTGGACGCCTGGCTGGAGGACGCGCTCGACACGCGCCCCCAGCCTGATCCGCAAGGCATTCCTAGCGGCACATGACGTCGTCGATCAGCTTGGTGGCCGCGTTCTCCTGAGCCAGCACGGCGTCCATCGAGTCGTTCAGCTGGGTGGACATCGAGACCACCACACTGCGCGTCCCGTCGGCACTGACCGCAGTACGCGTCTTGAAGCCGATCTGGTCACCGCTGGGGATCCAGACTCGCCCACCGCAAGACAGCTCTCTCGAGCCGACGCCCAGGCCGTAGCGAGCGTTGCGCCAGATGATGTCAGTACCTTCCATCGCGACGGTGGTGGTCAGCTCACGCAGCTGGGCCGGCTTGAGCAACCGGCCGTCGAAGATGGCCCGGACGATCCGGTCCAGGTCCTTGAGCGTGGAGATGTAGCCCCCTGAGGCGTCCGCGTCGATCAGCTCGGTCGTGTCGGTGTACTCGCCCGCAGTGAACCGCGTGTAGCCGTGCGCATGCGGTCCGCTGATCTTGGGGTTCGGTCCCGGGAAGTACGTGTCCCGCAGGTGCAGCGGACGGACGATCCGGCGGTCGACCTCGTCGTACCAGGTTCGTCCGGTGACGGCCTTGATCATCAGGCCCACCAGGTTGTACCCGGTGTTCGAGTAGTCCCACCCTCCTCCCGGCTGGAACGGCGGCTTGTTGCGCAGCCCGGCCCTCACGACCTCCTCCTCGGTGCGCACGAGGTAGCGGCGCTCGTAGTACTGCTGAGCGTTCTCGATGTTGGGGAAGCTGTCGTCGCTGATGCCGGCCGTGTGCTGCAGCAGGTGGCGGACGGTGATCTTCCGGCCGTCATAACCGTTCCCCTGCACCAGACCGGGCAGCCACTTCTCCACCGAGTCGTCCAGCCGCATGCGGCCTTCGGCGACCAGTTGCAGCACCACGGTCCCCACCAGCACCTTGTTGGTGCTCCCGATCCGGAAGCGACCGTCAGCACGGGGTGCACTGCCACCGAGCACGCGCACTCCACTCACCGCCGTCCGAGAACCATGCGGTGACGTCTCTCGAGCCAGTACGCCGGTCACTCCGGTGGCGACGATTCCGTCGGCGTCTCGTTGCAGTGTGGACCGGCCGGCGTCAGCACTGACCGGTACGGCGGCTGCCGCCAGGGTCATGGCGATAGCGGCGAAAAGTCGTCTTCTCATGTCTGGAAGGCTTTCAAGGCACGATCCGCGCCACCATCGCCTGCAGACCCGGACAGTGGTAGCGCGAACGCGACCTGTAGCCATCAAACGATTGCTCGTCGGCACACTGTGAGGAGTCGTGCGCGGACCGCAATCTTGTTGCCCAGAAGGAGATTCTCACCACGTGAAGAGCACTCACTTCTGGCCCGGATCGGTTTAAGCTCACGCGGAGAGACCTGGGGAGGGGTCCTGTGCCGTGACATCACATCGCCGGAAGAAGACGCAACCGCGCTCACGTACCGCGGTCGGTGCCGCCATTGTGGCGACCGCCGCGATCGTAGGAGTGTCTGCCTTCATCCTCACTCGAGGCGAGTCCACGCCGGCAGCCGGCGACGGCGTCCGCGCGGCCGCCGTACCGGACGCTCCTGCCTCCACACCGACTCCCAGTGCACACCCAACGGTCGCCTCCAAAGCGGACCGCAAGCCTCCGTCCAGCCGTTCGGCCCCCAAGACGACGACGTCCGCGCCGCCTGACACCGGACCGACGTCGCCTCGCTTCAAGCGCGGGCAGTGGATCGTCGTGCTCGACAAGTACTCGTCCGACACTGGGCTGGATGCCGGACAGCTCGCACAGAGCGCGGCGGCCAAGATCATCGCGTCCGGCGTGCCCGCGAAGGCCATGCTGGTCAACGGTCAGTACCCGGGCTTCGCCAACAGCTCAGGCGAGCCGGTGCTCGACACGTGGGTCGTCTACCTCGGCCCTGGTACGTCGTCGGCCCAGATGCTCAACCTGTGTATGGCACCGAAGACGCAGCGCGCCTACAACAACCCTGCCTGCCCGACCTACGAACCGGCGACCGCCGGCAGGTGATCGGTCGCCAGGCGGGCGTGCAGGTGTGAGTCATGCCGCTCGCCGCTCGGCTCGACGTAGTAGTCCCGCATGGTGCCTTCCAGCTGGAACCCTGCTCGCAGAGCGACCCGGCAGGAACCCTCGTTGACCAGTGAGTGGTCGAGAGAGATGCGGTGCAGCCCCAGACCGTCTGGTGCGAAGGCCCAGCGAGCGGCCGCGTCCAGAGCGCGGGCTCCGAGGGCTCGGCCGCGCGCAGCCGGACTGACCCAGTAGGCAGCGACCGCCTGGTCCGGAACCCGGTGTACGTCCCGCAGGGCGACGTTACCGAGCACGTAGTCGGTGGTGCGATCCGCAATCGCGAAGATGGCATCGCCGCGCGACCAGGCGTCCAGGCGTGGCCCCAGCCAGCGCTGCGCCCGCCGGTCCGCGGGAGTGCGGATCACCGCAGTCCCAGCGGTCCAGCGCAGTACGTCAGGGTCCCGCAGCGCCTCGGCCACCGCCTCCTCGTCGGAGGCTACGAACGGACGCAGTACGACGTCATCCAGCTCGATGTGGTGCGGCTGCAGGGCCCGGGTCACTGCTTGTGTGGCTCGTTGGCGTGCAGCAGCGGCGCCTGGTGCGCATTGGTACCCAGCTGCTGCACTCCGGTCACCAGACCACCGGTCAGGTCACCAGTGGCGAACGACGTCTGCATCGTCAGCGCGGCCAGCCCGGCCGCGGTGTCCGACAACTGTCGCTTCGCCTCGGCACCTGTGACGATCTCCAGCCGGCGGCCGGCCGGGTCGACGTACACGAGCACGGTGTGATCCGGGTCGTCGAGCTCGTTCAGCAACTCCACGGCGAACGGACGGGTCTCGGAGTCCGCGCCACCGACGTACACGGAGAAGTGCAGGCCGGAAGCCTCCTCGGCGTGCCGGACCGCGCGCTCGATGTCGTGGAGCTGATCGGGCGTGAACGCGTCACCAACTGGCACTTGCGCCTCCGGTCGTACGGGCGACGCCGGCACCGGCGGTCGCGGGGGTCCCTGGCGCGGCGGGCAGCTCAGGCAGGTTGGCAGGGTCGGGCTTGGTGGCGACCGGTCCGTTGATCCAGACCGGCGGCGCCCACCAGGACAACCCCGGCCGGTACCGCGGGCCGCTCGCGATCGACCCCGCGAACACCAGCAGCGCCAGCACCGCGGCGACCAACACAGGAATCCCGACGAACACCAACACCGTGTGGCCGGACAGCTCAGCAATCACGCCTGCAGCCTAGTACTTCGGCGCCGGCGGCTGCTCCAGGGGCCCTCGGGACACTCCTTGAAATAGGGGCGGTCATTTCAAGGAGTGCGGTACCGAGGAAAATTATTTACCAAATTGGTGCCTGAATCAGAAATTGACGTCCGAACACTGGTAGAAAGCGTTTCCGGTGTCGGCGATGGTCCAGACCGACAGGATCATGTGCCGTCCGGTCTTGCCGCTCGGCAGCTTGCCACTGTGCGCAATGTCGGCCGGCGGCCGGCCGCTGTAGGGAACGGTCAGGAACGGGGTCAGCTCCAG
The DNA here is from genome assembly GCF_004348455.1 of Kribbella albertanoniae. Lineage (GTDB taxonomy): Bacteria > Actinomycetota > Actinomycetes > Propionibacteriales > Kribbellaceae > Kribbella > Kribbella albertanoniae. The sequence continues at coordinate 15,311 of NZ_SMKA01000036.1, read as the reverse complement.
CGCCCCACGGGTCAGCGGGGAATTCTGGCTCCAGCCGTTCTTGGTGATGTAGTACCTGAAATCGGTCGTCGAGTGCGACGCGGTGAAGTGCCACTTGAACGTGTAGGTGGCACCGGAGCTCAGCCAGTTGGTCGGCCAGCTGCCGTTCCGCTGGTCATCCAGTTGAGCGAAGGCACCGATCCCGGCCGAGCAGATCTTGCCGTCCGCCGGGCCACCGTTCGGGAAGCCCTTCGGGCCCTCGACACTCTGCGGCTCCCATTGGATGTTGCCGCAGTTCAGCGAGGGCGTGGCCTGACAGTGCTTGGCTCGGCTGATGGGTGCGTTGGTCCAGCCGTGTGCGCTGGCCATGGGGACCGATGTGCTGAACGTCAGTGCCAGGGCACCGACAGCAACACCGGCCATGCTGACTTTGCGTGATCGCAGCATGGGGTAACTCCTTGCACTGTGGGGCGGAGAGACAGTGAAGGAAGGCGCCTTCGTGTTGACCAATAGAAAACAACTCTTCAAATCTATTGTCAACAACTCGTGACCGGTGAAATACGGAAAGCTAGATTGTCAGGGCACCGATCAACCGTCTGAGCCTCAGATTGTTGGGCAGATCCTCGACCAGAACCGGTTCACCGTCCGGGCCGCCGAGCGGGACCCGCCAGTTCGGATACTCGTCCGTGGTGCCCGGCTGATTCTGCGTCCGCCGTTCTCCGACCGCATCGGTCAGTGCGACACCGACCAGCTTCGACGGAGTGTGAGCGACGTACTGGTGCAGTGCCTCCACGATGCGCTCGACGTCGCCGTCGGTGTAGCGGAGCAGGTGGCGCTCGCGCAGTGCGTTCAGCCACGCATCCCGATCTGCCTCGTCCACGGCCAGCTCTTCGGCCACCGGACGGGTCAGCAGGCCAAGCCGGTTGCGCAGCTCGACGTGGTCGCCGGCCAGGTAGCCCGCGGTCGGCGGCAGGTCGTGCGTGGTGACGGTAGCCAGGCACAGCTCGCGCCAGCGCTCAGGAGCGAGCGGCTTGCCATCTGCATCCCGCTCGAACCACAGCACCGACGTACCGAGGACTCCGCGCTCAGTGAGGTAGTCACGCACCCAGGGCTCGACTGTGCCGAGGTCCTCCCCTACAACCGTCACTCCGGCGCGGGTGGCCTCCAGGACGAGGATGCCGATCAGCGCCTCGTGGTCGTAGCGCACATAGGTGCCCTCGGTCGGTCGCTCCGGTGAGGTCACCCACCACAGGCGGAACATGCCGAGGATGTGGTCGATCCGCAGTCCGCCACCATGGCGCATCACCGCGCGGACCAGGTCCCGCCAGGCGGCGTACCCGGTCTCGGCCAGCGCATTCGGCCGCCAGGGCGGCTGGGACCAGTCCTGTCCCTGCTGGTTGAACGCGTCCGGCGGCGCTCCGACGTGGATGCCCTGTGCCAGCACGTGCTGCAGCGCCCACGCGTCCGCACCGTCCGGATGCACACCGACTGCTAGGTCGTGGACAACGCCCAGCGACATGCCGGCCGACTTGGCCCTGGCCTGTGTGCGGGCAAGCTGCTCGTCCATCTGCCACTGCAGCCAGCAGTGGAACTCCACCGCGTCCGGGTTGTCGTTCCGGAACGCAGTGACCGCCGAGCTGGTCGGGTCCTGCAGTTCCTCCGGCCACTTGCTCCACTCAGGCCCGTGCACGTCGGAGATTGCCGCCCAGGTCGCGAAATCGACCAGACCCTGGTTCTCACGGTCGCAGTACGCGCCGTACTCGGCGATCCGACCGATCGACGGCCGCACGCCGAACAGCAACTGCAGCGCCTCGCGTTTGGCGGCCCAGACCGTGTCACGGTCCAGAGCGTTCGCGTCCTCGCTGAGCGCCCGCGCCTGCAGGCTGAGCGCCCGGACCCGATCCCGCTCAGCCGGCGCCAGATCGCCGTACTCGTCGATGTCCTCGATCCGTAGGTAGATCGGGTTGCCGAAGCGCCGGGAAGCCGGGAGGTACGGCGAGGGCTCCATCCGGCCGGCCAGTTCGGCCGCATGCAGTGGGTTGATCAGCACGAACCCGGCACCCAGATCATTGGCGGACCAGGCGGCCAGGTCGGCGAGGTCGTGCAGGTCACCGATCCCCCACGAGCGCCGGGAGCGGACCGAGTACAGCTGCAGCACCCAGCCCCAGGTGCGGTTCAGCTTCTCCGGCTCCAGCTTGCTAGGGGTGACGATCAGCGACCCGACCGAGATCTCCGGACTGGTGCCGACCCTTGCGCACAGCCGGTGGTAGCCCAGCGGCAGGTCTCCAGGCAGCTGGTACGTCGCCTCACCGATCTGCACGCCGTCGACCCACACCGGCTCGACCCAGTGCTCCTGCTGCGGGATGTCCCGTCGCTGGCCACCGTCCTCCAGATCCACCCACACCTCAGCAGTAGACCCGTGCGGCAGGTGCACGGCGAACCAAGGCGTCCACCCCTCGCGCATCACCACAGTGGCAGGCAACGTACGTCGCCAGCGCGCCAACTGATGTTCGTCCAAGGCCTCAGCAGCCTTGTCCGGTGTGGACGCATCCACACCGAGTGCCGCGAGCACAGTGGAGACAACCTCGCTGGAGACGACCACATGCTCGCCTTGCCAGTTCCAGTACTCCGTCGCCACACCATGGGCAACCGCTAGCTCGACAAGGGCCGGAGTGGGAGCAGTCACCTCAGCGAGTCTGCCGCATCTCGGCCACTCGTGTGTAACCGCAGCGCCGTGTCACTCGGCCGGACGTCGTTTGCTGAGCAGCAGTACGGCGAACAGGAGCGCCACACTGGCCACTACCAGCCCGATCGCTACCCCTGCGACGTTGTCGGTGAGCTGGTAGAGCGCTGTCGGCCAGATGACCAGCAGGATCGAGCAACCGACCACCGCGTACGCCGATGCGCGCCGCCGCCCGTAGGCGACCAGCAGCGCGGCCGGACCGGCCGTTCCGACCGCCAGCGCCATGATCTCGCCACGCTCCTGGATCAGCCAGCAGATCGACGAGCTGAACATCGCCGCACCGGCCAGCGACCAGGCAGTGGGCTGGTCGCGGAACAGTCCGAGCACGGCCAGCACGAACGCGACCAGGATGAACCCGGTCCCGGCGATCCCCGCCGAGTTCGACGACGAGCCGTCGTCCGGGGTCAGCACGTCGGCGGTGATCACCAGCACCCCGACGGCCAGGATGCCGAACGTTGCCACCAGCAACGACGAGCCGGCCAGCCACCACAGCCCGAGGCCGGCCAGCGTGAGCGCGATGGCCACCCCGACGATCCGGCCGGCCTCGCCCTCGATCGCGACGTACGTGGCGAAACCGGCCACACAACAGCCGAGCGAGGCCAGCGCCGAGGCGAGCTGGTCCCGGCGCCGGAAGATCTTCAGTACGGCGGCCGCCCCGAGCAGCACGACCGCGGCGACTGTCCCGGTGCTGATCCGGGCCGCCCGGCCCATCTCACCCCAGTTCGCCAGCGTGAGTAGCGCCACAGCGCCGAGCAGGAGCGCGCCACCGACGTACCCGAGCACCTCGACCAATGCGCTCGAGTGCGCAGCAGCAGGCGGTGTCCGCGGTTTCGGCGGCGGGGCCGCCGGGGGCTCAGGCTTGTGCTGGGCGAGCGCCGCGTCGACCTCGGCATCGGCGGCCGCACGCAGCGCCTCGGCCTGGTACTGGCGCAGCACGCCCGCGCTCACGAGCCGGAGTAGCTCGTCGTCCAAGCGGCTGGGCATGCGATTCGTCTCCCTGGTCGAGGTCACTGAGAGGGTGTCTGGGGACTCCACGCCGTAGCGAGCAAGTGCTCGGTGCGGTAGCTCGGTGTGCTGGGGCGGGAGCCTCGATGCTTTTCCATCGTGGCTTTCGCACCAGTGCGCCGAGGTGCCGTGCCGGGTGCTGCGCAGTAGGCGTGGAGTTCCCAGACGCCCTCTAACATGGGCGGCGATATGGCTATTCTGACCAGCTACCTTGTGTCCGCGTTCAGTCACCCCCTGTTTTCCCGTCCGCTGGAGCTCCCAACCTTCTTCCGGTGGGGTAACGACGGCAAGCTCGAGGTGACCGACCAGATCATCGCCGTGCCCGCGCGCATCCTCGCGCTGGTGATCGGTTTCTTCGTGCTCCGCTGGATCCTGCACAAAGCCATCCGCCGGTTCGCCCGCCGGACCGGCAACGGCGCGGTCGCCGGCGTACTGTCGAAATCGAAGCTCGGCCTGGACTTCGTCGAGAACAACCTGGCCACCGAGCGGCGGACCCAGCGTGCCGAAACGATCGCTTCACTGCTGAGCAGCGTGGTGACGATCGTGCTCACCGCGGTCCTGGTGGTGATGCTGCTGGCCGAGCTCGGCTTCGACATCATGCCGGTGCTCGCCACCGGAAGCATTCTCGGCGTCGCGCTCGGCTTCGGCGCCCAGACGCTGGTCAAGGACTTCCTGGCCGGTGTCTTCATGATCTTCGAGGACCAGTACGGCGTCGGCGACCTGATCGACATGGAGAAGGCGACCGGCACCGTGCTGGCGGTCGGCCTGCGGATCACCACGCTCCGCGGCGAGGACGGCACCACCTGGTACGTCCGGAACGGCGAGGTCCTGCGGATCGGCAACCTGACCACCCGCGACCCCGCCTCCACCGCCTCCTCCGGCGTCGGCAGCGGCACCGAGAAGGCCGAGGAAGAAACCCACCCGCCGGCCGAATAGCAAAGCGCCCGGTGCGATCCACACCGGGCGCCTCGGTACGTCGGAGGTCAGGCGGTGAAGGTGACGTCCAGCGTGATCGGGGTGGCGGCCAGCGCCTGCGAGACCGGGCAGTTCTTCTTCGCGTCCTCGGCGAACTCCGCGAACTGGTCCGCGGTCAGGCCTGGCACCTTGCCGTTGACCGACAGCACGATCCCGGTGATGCCCTCACCCGGCTGGAAGGTGACGTCGGCGGAGGTGTCCAGCGACTCCGGGGCGTTGCCGCCCTGGGCCAGCGCGTGCGACAGCGCCATCGAGAAGCAGGCCGAGTGCGCGGCCGCGATCAGTTCTTCCGGGCTGGTCTTGCCGTTCGCCTCATTGGCGCGCGACGCCCACGAAACGTCGAAGGTGCCGACACCGGAGGACTCCAGGGCGACCTGCCCCGCACCCTCCAGCAACGAGCCTTCCCAGTGCGCCTTGGCCGTACGAGTGGTTGCCATGCTCGTTTGTTCTCCTCGCGAAGCTCTTAGTTTCCGGACACGTCGATCGCGCCGGGATAGTGCGGTTCGTCGGTGTTCACCATGCTGTGCGCGGCCATCACCATGTAGCGCCAGATCTCCTCGTCCCGATCGGGAGGCAGGGCGATCTCGTCGAGGGCGGCCCGCATGTGGCCCAGCCAGCGGTCCCGGGAGCTCGGGGTGACGGCGAACGGTGCGTGCCGCATCCGCAGCCGAGGGTGACCGCGCTCGTCGGAGTAGGTCTTCGGCCCACCCCAGTACTGCTCCAGGAACATCCGGAAACGCACCTCGGCCGGGCCGAGGTCCTCCTCCGGGTACATCGGGCGTAGTTCGGGGTCGGCGGCGACGCCACGGTAGAACGCTGCCACCAGCCGGTGGAAGGTGTCCGCCCCACCGACGGCGTCGTAGAAGCTCTCTGCGTCACTCATGTCGGTACCAGTGTCTCAAGTCACCCGAAGCTGCTGTTCGAGGGCTGCCCGTTCGGGCGCGAACAGCTCGCGCTTGGCGTGCGTCACACCGTCCACAGCCACCAGCACCGACACCGCCTTCGCGTACACGTCCTCGGTCCCACCACTGCGGTCGACGATCCGTGAACCCATCGTGTACGACGTCGTTCCGACCGACTCGATCCACACATCCACGTCGTACGGCGGGTGCCGCAGCAGGATCGGCCGCAGGTAGTCGACGGTCTGGCTGACCAGCACCACCGGGTACTCGGCGAAGTAGTCCCGCGAGCCGGCCAGGTGGCTCAGGAAGGCGATTCGTGCTTCCTGCAGATAGTCGAAGTACCGGACGTTGTTGACGTGGTCGTAGGAGTCGATATCCGACCAGCGGACCAGGACTGGATGGGTGAAGGTCATCTGCCTACCAGCCTCGACAGGATTTCGCGTTCTTCCGGGGTGATCCGGCGCAGGCGGTTGGCCTTGAAGTCGAACGGGACCAGCTTGGTCCGGGCCTCGACGTACGTCGTCCGGGCCGGTTCGACGTCCAGGATCTCGTAGTCGACGGTGAACTGGGCCCCTCTGATCTCGCTGATCCACAACTCGATCCGGACCGGCTCGGCCCGGAACCGCAGCGGTGCCCGGTACTGAACCTCGTGGCGGGCCACCAGCAGCCCCGTCTCCAGCGTGTCGACGCCGAGGTCGGCCGCGGTCCGGAACAGGAAGTCGACGCGAGCGTCCTGGAGGTAGTCGACGTACTTGCCGTTGTTCACGTGGCCGAGCGCGTCCATGTCTCCCCACCGCAAGGGACAGTGGTACACGTGGCGGTTGTGATGATCCACACGGCGATCATCGCATCCTGGGTGGTCCCGGCATGACGCAGCGTGGGTAATGTCATCCCCGGCAAGAGATACCTACCGGTAGGGAGCGGCAATGGCGCAGCGAGTGGCGATTGTGACCGGGGCAGCCCGGGGAATCGGCGCGGCCGTCGCGCTCCGGCTGGCCAAGGACGGGAACGCGGTCGCGGTCCTCGACCTGGACGAGGGTGCCTGCGCGGGCACCGTCAAGACGATCACCGACGCCGGTGGCAAGGCCGTGGCGATCGGCGCCGACGTCAGCAAGTCCGACCAGGTCGCCGCCGCGATCGAGCGGGTGGTGGCCGAGCTCGGCGCCCCGACCATCCTGGTGAACAACGCCGGCGTGCTGCGCGACAACCTGCTCTTCAAGATGTCCGAGGACGACTGGGACACGGTCATGTCCGTGCACCTCAAGGGCAGCTTCCTGATGTCGAAGGGCGTCCAGGCGCACATGGTTGAGGCCGGCTACGGCCGGATGGTGTTCCTGTCGTCGACCTCCGCGCTGGGTAACCGCGGCCAGGCGAACTACGCCTCCGCGAAGGCCGGCCTGCAGGGTCTGGCCAAGACGCTGGCGATCGAGCTGGGCAAGTTCGGCGTCACCGCGAACGCGATCGCCCCGGGGTTCATCGAGACCGACATGACGGCGGCCACCGCGGCCCGGGTCGGCGTGGACTTCGAGGAGTTCAAAAAGGCGACCGCCGCCACCATCCCGGTGAACCGCACCGGTACCCCCGACGACATCGCCGCCGCCGCGTCGTTCTTCTGCAGCGAGGAGGCCGGGTTCGTCTCCGGCCAGGTCCTGTACGTCGCCGGCGGACCTCGTAACTAGCAGAGCGCTGAGGATTCGATCATGCCCAAGTCCTTCACCGGTGTCGACGAGGTCGTCAACGCAGTCGGCACCTCGCTCGGCGAGACCGAGTGGCTCGAGATCACCCAGGAGCAGGTGAACCAGTTCGCCGAGGCGACCGGTGACCACCAGTGGATCCACGTCGACGTCGAGCGCGCCGCCAAGGGCCCGTACGGCGGCACGATCGCCCACGGCTATCTGACCCTGAGCCTGATCGCGCGCTTCGGTGACGAGCTGTTCTCGATCTCCGGCGTCACCGCGAAACTCAACTACGGCGTGAACAAGGTCCGCTTCCCGACGCCGGTCCCGGTCGGCGCCCGGGTCCGGGCCGGAGCCTCGATCGCGAACACGGCCGAGACCCCGGCCGGCGTCCAGGTGTCGCTGAACTGGGTGATCGAGCTGGAGAACTCAACGAAGCCCGCTTGCGTGGCGGAGACCGTCGTACTGCTCGTTCCTTAGAGGGGGCAGAGCAGGACCGAGTGAGTGGCGACGCGGTAGTAGCCGAGCCACTCGTTCACAGCAAGCATCGGCGCGTTGCCGTCGTAGTTGGCGGTGTAGCAGTTCTGCACCCCAACCGCGGCGGCACGCTTCAGCGCAGCCGTCTTGACCAGCTTGGCCAGCCCGCGCCCCCGGTAGTCCGGCATCGTCGCGGTCATCTGGGACCACACCTTCGTGTGATCGCCGTTGCCCAGCGTGAACCCGGCGACCTCGCCACCGTAGATCGCGGCCACACTCAGGTCGAGTGCCATCACCGGCGACTCCCAGATCGCCCGTAGCCAGTCGGCGTACGGCCGGGCGACGATCTTGGCGTCCCCCGGTTTGGTGCGCTGGGCAATCACATCGGCCGCGTAGAGCTTGTGCGGGTCCACCTGGTTCAGCGGGACCAGGTCGACACCCGACGGGACCTCCGGAAGCTCCGGTGCTTTCTGCGGATCGATCCCCGCGTAGTGGACCTGGCGGGTCTGCCGATAACCCCAGCGCCCGGCCCAGTCTGCGGTGGACGGCTCCGCGAACACCCGCGCACTGGTCGCTCCGGCGGAGCGCAGTACGTCGTGCGCTGCGTCCAGCAACTGCGCACCGATGCCCTGGCCCCGGTACTCGGGCCGGACCAGCACTCGCAGCTGTCCGTCCAGCGGATCGGAGCCGGCGATCAGCCCGGTCGTCGCCCACCCGACCACCTGCTCACCGTCGACCGCGGCGAACGTCGCCTGCCCAGGTCCCGCCGGCATCGTCAGTCGAAGCCGCAGCCCGACCTCGGTCACCACAAGGTACGGCGCGAGCTGGTCGTGCAATGCCAGTGCGCCGTCGAGATCCCCCGCTTCAGCAGCTCTGATCTCCACGAGAACTCCTTCACCGAAGTTCTCCGAAAGATAGCCCGCAACCCAGCGGATCTTGCATACATTTTCACGTTACAGATCGGACTCAACACTCCACGTAACCGCGGACGCCGACTCAGAGCGTACGCATCAGGCCGTACTCGGTGGCGACGCGGCGATAGCCGAGCCAGTTGTTGATGGCAAGCATCGGGCCGTTGACGTCGTCGTTGGACGTGTACGCCGAGGTGATGCCCGCGGCGGCGCACCGACGCAGGGCGACCGACTTGACCAGCTTGGCCAGACCACGACCGCGGTACGCCGGAATCGTGCCGGTCATGCCTGACCAGGCGCGGTCGCTCGCCGTCTCGACCGCGGTGAAGCACACCACCTCGTCACCGGCCACTGCGGCGACACTCAGCGACTTGTCGAGAGCCGGGGCCGTCCAGGTCTCGTTGAACCAGTCGTCGTAGTCGACAGCGTCCATCGGAGCGTCGCTGGGCTCGTCGAGTGAGGCTGCGGCGTCGGCAGCGAACGCCTGCCGCGGATCCACCTGGTCCATCGTCACCAGTTCGATGTCCGCGGGTGTCGGCGGCTGCTCCGGCAGGTCCGCCGTACCGGCCCCGGCGAAGTGCATCTGCCGAGTCCCGTCGTACCCACGCTTGCGCGCGAACTCCAGCCCCTCGGGCCGTACGAACACACCGACCCTGGTCGCACCGACCTCAGTGAGGTGCTGGTGCAGCCGGTCGATGAGTGTGCTGCCGATGCCCTGCTTGCGGTGCTCCGGATGCACGTAGAGCGAGATGTTGCTCCGCCCGGCCTCACTGGTCCAGGTGTTGAGCCCGGCCGACCCCCACGCGACCAGCTCACCGTCGGCCTCGGCCACCAGCGCCAGGAAGCGTTCGGCCGGCGAGAACACCGTCATCATGTGCCGTGCCGCCGCCGGCGACATCACCTTGTACTCGTAGACCGCCCGGCGCAAGGCCGCGACCGCCTCGGCATCGTCACCGCTCGCCGGCCGGATCCGCACCCCTGTCGTCATGCCCGGACCATAGCCAGCCGCACTCCCGCCACGCCACGGATTAATGGTCCGTACCGAACAGCAACGTGATCGCAACCAGTGCGCGCGGACTGTGATTCGGTCGTGCAGCTCGGGGGCATTAGAGTTACCCAGTGCTGTTGGACTACGCCCCGACCGCCGGAAGTGCCATCGTGCTGGGACACGACGGGGTCACCGGCGGCGGGGAGTCCACAGGGACTAGCTGTAGAGCTCCACGGCCCTCTGAGCCAGCTCCAGCAACTGAGCCCGCAGGTCGAGCGGCTCGAGTACTTCGACGTCCGGCCCGAAGGCGATCAGCATTCCGCACGCGGCCTCACGGATCCGGAAGTCGAGCCACAGATGTGGCCAGGAGTCGTCACTAGGCCGCTCCTGCGGGACTGCGCCTTTGGCAAGCATCGAGGTGACCACGCGGCGGAAGAGCTCGGCCCGATCGGGATGCACCCGGACCTCAACCTGCACGCCCTTCGGTCCGCCACCCGGCTGTTCCAGATTGGACCGGAGCCGCTCCCACTCGGCCCGGAGATCCAGTCCGGCCGGTCTGTCCGCCGCCTCTTCCAGTACGTCGACCTGCTCGATCCGCGACACCCGATACATCCGTGCTGCACCCCGATGCGCCGCCACCAAGTACCAACGCCCGGCCTGCTCGACCAGACCCCACGGATCGACGGTACGGCGCTGGAGTCCACTGCTCGCCGATGCGTACCGCAGTCGCACCCGATGCTCGGCCACCACGGCCTGACGCAGTACCGGCAAGGCACCGTGGTCCTCAGCCTCGGCGAACCAGCGCCGACGGTCCACCACGATCGCACCGGACAGCGCAGCGGCATCACTCTGCAGCTCCTCCGGCAGAGTCGCCGAGAGCTTGCCCATGGCCGACTTGAGGCTCCCCCGGAGACCCAGCTCGTCCGACAGTTCGGAGCGCCCGGACCAGGCGAACAACGCCTGCGCCTCGCGCGGCGTCAGCCCACTCACGTCAGCGCGGTATCCCGGCAGCAACACACAACCACCATTGCGCCCGCGTTCGGCGTACACAGGCACTCCCGCCGCGGACAGCGCCTCCATGTCTCGCAGCACCGTGCGCTTCGACACCTCGAGACGCTCGGCCAAGTCCCGCGTGCTCAACCGCGCATGCTGTTGCAGCAACAGGATGATCTGCAACAACCGGTCGGCTCGCATACCTCGAGAATAGGCGACAGAAGATGTCACCTATAGAGCGCGAGGGTGGACCCATGACGAATCCTGATCCACGCCCGATGTTCCTCCGCGCACTCGACCAGACCCAGCAGCTCATCGACAGCGTCGGCCCCGGTCAACTCGGGCTGCCGACACCTTGCCCGGAGTACGACGTGCGCACGCTGCTCGGTCATCTGCTCTCGGTCGTGCACCGCATCGACCTTGCGCTGACCGGCGGCGACCCGCTGACGATTCCGAAGGTGACCGACAGCCCGGACATCGCCGGCACCTGGAAGGAACACCGGACGGCACTCGACGCGACGCTGACCGACGACAGCATCCTCGGCCGGATCTGCAAGCTGCCCTTCGGAACCCTGCCCGGGGCCGCAGCCATCGGCGCCTATACCGGCGAGCTCACCACGCACTCCTGGGATCTGGCCAAGGCCACCGGCCGCCTCGACCAGCTCGACGACGAGCTGGCGATCCAGGTGCTGGGCATGGTTCGCCAGTTCCTTCCGGCCGAACCGCGGGGTGGCGACATCCCGTTCGGCCCCGTCGTACCGGTCGCCGACGACGCATCGCCGTACGACCGGTTGGCAGCCTGGCAAGGACGTCAGCCTTAGCCGACCATGCCGCCTTTGAGGGTGAGACCGCCGTCGATCGTGATCGTCTGACCGGTGATCCAGGACGCCTCGTCGGACAACAGGAACCACACCAGCGAGGCGACATCCTCAGGGCGACCGAGGCGGGCCAGCGGGTACGTCCCCGCGACCTCTTCCTCACGCCCTTCGTAGAGGGCTCCGGCGAACTTGGTCTTGACCACCGCCGGAGCCACGGCGTTGACCCGGATCTCCGGCGAGAGCTCAAGCGCGAGCTCGGCCGTGACGCGGGACAGCATCGCCTTGGTCGCGCCGTACCAGCCGATCCCCGGCGACGGAGACTGACCAGCCAGCGAGGACACGTTCACCACAGCACCGCCGTGGTTACCCATCCACGCGTCCCGGCAGGCCTTCACCCAGGAGATCGTCGCCAGCACGTTCGTGTCGACCATCTTGGCCGCGACACCGGCCTCGATGTTGAGCAGGTCGCCGTAGATCGGGTTGATCCCGGTGTTGTTCACCAGCAGATCAAGCGATCCGTACGTCGCCACCGCCGCCGCGACTGTGGACCCGCGATGCGCGCCGTCGGCCGCATTACCCGCGATACCCAGCGCGTGCTCGCGGCCACCCAGCGACTTGACGGCCTCGTCGAGTGCGTCCTGATTGCGGCCGGTGATGACGACGCGGGCGCCGTCGGCAACCAGCCGGTGGGCGATCGCCAGCCCGATACCGCGGGATGCTCCGGTGACGATCGCCGTACGGTTCTCCAGACTCATCAGCTGAGGCGCTCCAGGATGATGGCCATCCCCTGACCGCCACCGACACACATGGTCTCGAGCCCGAACTGCTTGTCCTCGAACTGCAGACCGTTCACCAGCGTGGTCATGATCCGGGCGCCGGTCGAACCGAACGGGTGGCCGAGCGCGATCGCACCGCCGTGCACGTTCAGCCGGTCTTCGGAGATGCCGAGCTCACGCGCCGAGCCGATCACCTGGACCGCGAAGGCCTCGTTGATCTCGACCAGATCGATGTCGTTGATGCTCATCCCGGCCCGGAACAGCGCCTGCTGCGACGCCTCCACCGGACCGAGGCCCATGATCTCCGGCGACAGGCCGCTCACGCCGGTCGAGACGATCCGGGCCAGCGGGGTCAGACCGAGCTCGCGGGCCCTGGTGTCACTCATGATCACGACTGCGGCGGCGCCGTCGTTCAGCGGGCAGCAGTTGCCGGCCGTCACGGTGCCGTCGGGGCGGAACACAGGCTTCAGGCCGCTGACCCCCTCGAGCGTCGTACCGGCCCGCGGGCCGTCGTCCTTGCTCACGACGGTGCCGTCCGGCAGTGTCACCGGGACGATCTCGCGCTCGAAGAAGCCGTTGTTGATCGCCTTCTCAGCCAGGTTCTGCGAGCGGACGCCGAACGCGTCCTGGTCGGCGCGGGTGATCCCCTTGAGGGTCGCCACGTTCTCCGCGGTCTGGCCCATCGAGATGTAGATGTCCGGCAGGTAACCGTCCTGCCGCGGGTCGTGCCAGGTCTCGTTGGTCTCCGCGTACTTCGCGGTCCGGGCGACCGCGTCGCTGAACTGCTCGTTGAACGAGCTCGGGTCGCCGACGCCGGCCGAACCGAAGTTCTTGTACCGCGAGACGCACTCGACCCCGGCGCTGACGAAGATGTCGCCCTCACCGGACTTGATCGCATGGAACGCCATCCGCGCGGTCTGGGTCGACGACGCGCAGAACCGGTTGACCGTGGTCGCCGGAGCGTGGTCCCAGCCGAGCTGCACCGCAACCCGGCGGGCCATGTTGCCGCCGTGCTCGTCGTGCGGCTCCGCACAGCCGAGCATCAGGTCCTCGATCTGATCACCGGTCAGACCGATCTTGTCGGTCGCCGCCTTGATCATCTGTACGGCTAGGTCGTCCGGCCGGATCGTCGTCAGCGATCCCTTGTTCGCACGGCCGATCGGCGAGCGGGCCGTCGAGACGATGACTGCTTCAGGCATTTCGCGGTTCTCCTTCTACAGGCCCAGATCGCGGCCGATGAGTTCCTTCATGATCTCGTTCGATCCCGCCCAGATCTTGGTGACGCGCGCATCGCGCCAGGCGCGGGCCACGCGGTACTCGTTCATGTAGCCGTAGCCACCGTGCAGCTGGACGCAGGCGTCGAGCACCTCGTTCTGCACGTGGGCGCTCCACCACTTGGTCTTGGCGGCGTCCACCGCGGTCAGCCGGTCCTCGTCGTGCGCGACCACGCCGTTGTCGACGTACGCCTGGGTGACCTCGACCTTGGTGACGAGCTCGGCGATCAGGAACTTGTTGTACTGGAACGATCCGACCGACTGCCCGAAGGCCTTGCGCTGCTTCACGTACTCGATCGTCTCGTCGAGGATCTGGGTGGCGTGCGCGATATTGGAGACCGCGGCGCCGATCCGCTCCTGGGCGAGGCGCTCCATCATGTGGATGAAACCGCGGTCGAGCTCACCGAGAACGTTGTCATCGGCAACGAACAGGTCCTCGAAGAACAGCTCCGACGTACCGGACTCGGTCTGCCCGACCTTGTCCAGCTTGCGGCCGCGGGCGAAGCCCTCCATGCCTTCCTCGACGACGAACAGCGTTATGCCCTTCGCGCCCTTCTCCGGTGTGGTCCGGGCGGCCACGATGACGAGGTCGGCCATGTCGCCGTTGGTGATGAAGGTCTTGGACCCGTTCAGCACCCAGCCGCCGTCGGCCTTCTTCGCGGTCGTCTTCAGCGCGGCCAGGTCGGAACCACCCGACGGCTCGGTCATGCCGATCGCGGCGACGTACTCACCGGAGCAGAACTTCGGCAGCCAGCGCTGCTTCTGCTCCTCGGTGCCGAGGTCGACGAAGTACGGCGCGGCGCAGTCGTAGTGGATGCCGAAACAGCTCGACAGCGCGGCGGAGACCTTCGAGACCTCCTCGGCGAACACCTGGTTGAACCGGTAGTCGCCGACGCTGGAGCCGCCGTACTCCTCGGGTACGTCGAGACCGAGGAAACCCTGCTTACCGGCCTCGAGCCAGGCCGCCCGGTCGATCGTCTTCTCCTCGAGGAACTGCTCCATCCGCGGCACCAGCGACCGGTCGCAGTACTCCTTGGCACTGGCCCGGAAGGCGTGGTGATCCTCGTTGAAAATGACGCGATCCATCGTGCCCTCCGTCGTTTCGAGACTTATGGCTAAGCGCTTGCTTAGCTTCACGCTTTTGGTGCAGGGTGTCAACGTGTCCGCAGTCACCGATCCCCTGGAGTGGGACCACGTCGAGCCGGCCGCAGCCCGCCGGCTGCTGACCGGCGCCATCGAGGCGTTCGCCGAGCGCGGCTTCCAGGCGACAACGACCCGCGACATCGCCTCCCGCGCCGGCATGAGCCCCGCGGCGCTGTACGTCCACTACCCGTCGAAGGAACGCCTGCTCTTCGAGATCAGCCTGTACGGCCACAACGCCGCGCTCGCGATCCTTCGCTCGGCGAACGTCGGCGACACCCCCGCCGACCGCCTCCGCTCCCTGGTCGCCGCCTTCACCGCCTGGCACGCCCGCCACCACACGATCGCCCACGTCGTCCAGTACGAGCTAGGCGCCCTCTCCCCCGACCACCTGACCGAGGTAGCCACGATCCGCCGAGCCATCTCCACGGAAATCGAGCAGGTCCTCGCGGACGGCGTACAGGACGGAACGTTCGCCGTACCGGACCTACCCGGTACGACGCTCGCCGTACTGTCCCTGTCGATCGACGTAGCCCGCTGGTACACCCCCCACCGAGGCGACCCCGACGCCCTAGGCAAGCTCTACGCCGACCTAGCCCACCGAATGGTCCAGTCCTGAGCGCCCCCCGCCCCACCAACCAGCCCGCACAATGT
>NZ_SMKA01000369.1 GCF_004348455.1 Kribbella albertanoniae | reverse complement strand
GTGGCGGTTAGGCCGCCGGTGGGGTTGGGGGTTAGGTCGAGGGTGCCGTGGTGGGTTTCGATGATGCGGGCGACGAGGGCCAGGCCGAGACCGTGGCCGGCGCCGTAGCGGTCCTTGGCGAAGGGTTCGACGAAGGTGCGGACCTGGGCGGGGTCGAGGACCGGGCCGGTGTTGCGCACGATCAGTCGGCCGGGCGACAGCGCCAGCGTGACTGAGCCGCCGGGGCCGAGGTTGTGCCGGATCGCGTTCTGTACAAGGTTGGTGACCAGCTGGTGCAGCAGGATCTCGTTGCCCTCGACAACCGATTCCGCCAGCGCGGTCTCCACGGTGATCCCGGCCGCGCGGGCCTCGGACGTCAGCACCGGGAGCGCCGTACGGACAACTGCGGACAGGTCGACCGGGTCGAGTTCCACCTCGCGGTTGTTCAGCGCGGCCAGGCTGAGCAGCGCCTCGACGATGTCGATCCCGCGTTGGTTGGTCTCGGCCAGGCGTTTCACCAGCTCAGGCACATCCTGATGTGAAGGATCGGCCTGCGCGACGTCCAGCATCGTCTTCATCACGGCATGTGGAGTGCGCAGCTCGTGGGAGGCGTTGGCCGCGAACCGCCGGTACTGCTCGAACGACGCCTGCAACCGATCCAGCATCGCGTCGAACGTATCCGACAGGTCGGTGAACTCGTCCCGGATCCCGGTCAGCCCGATCCGGTGATCGAGCGCGCCGGTGGATGCGCGCTGGGCGGCCGCGGTGATCTCCTGCAGCGGCTTCAGCATCCGCCCGGCCAGGAACCAGCCGCCGACCAGACCGACGATCGCCAGAAAACCGATCGCGTACGCCGACAGTCTCACCGTCAGGTCGAGAATCTCGCCGCGGGTCGGGGCCGGCCGCTCGTCGCGCGGGTTGGCGGCGGTGAACGGGTAGTTCGGCACGATCCGGAAGACCAGCCACAGGATGCACGCCATCACCCCGCCCGCGACGACGAGCAGCCCGGCGTAGCTCAAGGTCAGCCGCAGCCGGACGGTCAGCCGCGGCCGCCACGTCATCAACGGCGAGCTCATGCGCCCATCCGATAGCCGACGCCGGGCACGGTGTGGATAACCCACGGGTCACCGAGCCGCTTCCGTACGGCGGAAATGGTGATCCGAACCGCGTTGCTGAACGGGTCGGCGTTCTCGTCCCAGGCCTTCTCCAGCAGCGTTTCCGCGCTGATCACCCCACCGCGTGCAGTCATCAGCACCTCCAGTACGGCGAACTGCTTGCGGGTCAGCTTCACGAAATGGCCGTCCCGATACACCTCGCGGCGAAACGGGTCGAGCCGGACCCCGGCGTACTCGATCACTGTCGGTGTGGCCACGGATGGTCGGCGCAGCAGCGCCCGCAGGCGGAGGATCAGCTCGCGCAGCTCGAACGGTTTGGTCAGGTAGTCGTCTGCACCGAGCTCGAACCCAGTCACCTTGTCGTCAAGATCACCGGCCGCGGTCAGCATCAGCACTCGGCAGCCGATGCCCTGGGCAACGATCTGCCGGCAGACCTCGTCGCCGTTCGGGCCGGGGATGTCGCGGTCCAAGACGACGACGTCGTAGTCGTTCACCGCGACCGCCTGCAGCGCCGCGTCTCCGTCGAAGGCCAGATCGGCCGCGATCGCCTCCAGCCGCAGGCCGGCCCGGATCGCCTCGGCGAGATAGACCTCGTCCTCCACGACCAGCACCCGCATACCGACCATTGAAGCAGGCCCGGCGTATCGAAAACGTATGCCGAAACGTAGACGCTCCGGCAACATCGGCTCAGATGAACTGTTCGGCATGATCGAAAGTCGTTCCACCACTCTCACCGGTCTGGTGATCGTTGCCGCGGTCACCAGTTTCGGTCTGGCCGCGTGCTCCGCGGTCTCCGCCAACCAGTCCGACACGTCGCCCCCGTCCGGTACCCCGCGTGGCAAGTCCGGCGGCGGCAGCAAACTCCCCGGCGCCGCGGACGGCAAGCTGCCGACGGGGACCAGCGCCTTCGACACCGACCTGCCCGGGATCGCCAACCTCGACCCGAAGCTGCGGGCGGCCGTCCAGAAGGCCGAGCTGGCGATGAAGGCGGACGGCGTCCCGATGCAGGTGACCACCGGGTGGCGGAGCAAGAAGTACCAGATCGAGCTGATGGACAAGGCGATCAAGCAGTACGGCAGCCGGGAGAAGGCGCGCAAATTCGTCGCGGACCCGGACGAGTCGCATCACGTCACCGGTCACGCCGTCGACATCGGCCCGACCGACGCCGACGACTGGCTGATCCGCAAGGGCAACCGGTTCGGCCTGTGCCAGACGTACTCCAACGAGATCTGGCACTTCGAGCTGGTCACCACACCCGGCGGCGACTGCCCGCCGATGACGACGCCGTCCTAACGCGGTTCTTCCGGCGGATCCGGCAGTACGGCGAGGGTCCGCTGGCTCCAGGCCACGTCGTGCCAACCGCCGAGCTTCCAGCCGATGTTGCGATAGGTCCCGATCGGTTCGAACCCGAGCGCCTTGTGCAGCCCGACACTGGCATCGTTCGGCAAGGTCATCCCCGCGATCGCGGTCCGATACCCCCGCGCAATCAGCCGCTCGAACAGCGCCTCGTAGAGCGCGCGCCCAGCCCCAGTCCGACGCCGCCCGAGCTCCAGATACACGCTGACCTCACAAGACCACCGGTACGCCGCTCTGGGCTTCATCGGACCGGCATACGCGTAACCGGTCACCTGCCCGGCGTCCTCGACGACCACCCAGGCGTGCGTCTCCAGCGCCTGCTTGATCCGCGCGCCCATCTCCTGCGGCGTTGGCGGCTCGGTCTCGAACGTGATCACGGTGTCGGTGACATAAGGCGCGTAGATCGCCGCACAGGCCGCGGCGTCCTCCAGGCCGGCATCTCTGATCATGTAACGATAGTAGCCACAACTGTCGCTATAGTGGCAACCGTGGATCTCTCCGACTCGCTCGCCGCGACCGTGCACGCCGCCCGGATCGCCCAGGACCTGTCCGTGAACGCGCTCGCCGAGCGCTCCGGCGTCTCTCGCGCGATGATCGGCAAGATTGAGCGCGGCGAGGCCCAGCCGACCGCGGTTCTGCTCGGCCGCCTCTCCGGCGCCCTCGGGATGACCCTGTCCGAGCTGGTCGCCCGGGCCGAGAACACCGGCGACCTCCTGCGCCGCGCGGAGGATCAGCCGGTGTGGACCGATCCGGTCACCGGCTACCGGCGCCGGGCCCTGTCGCCGGTGACCGAGGGACCGCTCGAGCTGGTCGAGGTTGAGCTGCCTGCAGGCGCCTCGGTGTCCTATCCGGCCGACGCCTACATCTTCAAGAGTCAGCAGCTGTGGATCCTCGAGGGCCGATTGGAGTTCCACGAAGGACAGGACGTACATGAGCTGAGCCCGGGCGATTGCCTGCAGCTAGGCGCACCGGCCCCCACCACTTTCCACAATCCGACCGACACCTCCTGTCGTTACGTCGTCGCCCTGGTCAAGTCGCGCACCTGAAACCACTTGCTCAGCGCGGCTTGCAGGCCTTCCTGGTCGGTCGCGTCGTCGGCAGCCCAGGCGACGTACCCGTCCGGCCGGATCAGCATTGCGATCTGCTGTTCGCCGCTACCAGTGACCACGTCGACCTCGTCAGTTGCTTTGTACGGCGATCCGTCCAGCAGATCGAGCAGTAGCGGCCGGCCCGAGCGCAGGATCTCGGCCAGGCGGACGCCGTCGATGGTCAGGTCGGGGACCGATCGACCGATCAACGGGTGCGGACCGTCGAAGTACCGGATGTCCGCGCCGGAGATCAGATCCGCGACATGCTGGACGACCGCGGGTTCGGTGAGCAGCTCGGCGAACATCTGCCGGAGTGCGGTGACTTCGGGGCCTGGGGCAATCAATGCGGACTGCGCCTGGGTCTGCATGACCACGCGCTCACCAGCTGGCCGGCGTTCGGATTCGTAGGTGTCGAGCAGACCTTCCGGCGCGCGGCCTTGGACTTCCGCAGCCAGCTTCCAGCCCAGGTTGAGGACATCCTGCAGGCCGAGATTCAGTCCGGGGCCGCCCATTGCCGAGTGCACGTGGGCCGCGTCGCCGACCAGGATCACCCGGCCGGCGCGGAACCGGTCGGCGATTCGCGTGTTGCCGCCGACAGTTCGCCGTACAAACTCGGACGTCTGGGTCAGGGGGAGATGCGTGCCGAGAACGCGGTCGACGCTGGCCTGGAGTTCCTCGAACGTCATCTCTCCTTCCCCGGGCTCGTCCCACTCGCCGGTGCTCACCAGGGCCGGGCGGCCCGGGAACGGCGCGAACACGAACAGACCCCGGTCCGAACGATGATGCATGTACGGCGGGATGTCGCCGTACCCGGGAATCCGCAGTACGCCGGCCTGCTCATCGAAATACTCGGAAGGGACGGAGGCGTGGCCGGTCCGCGACACCATGGCGTCGTTGGTCACGCCGACGAAGTCGATGCCGGCGAGTTTGCGGGTGCGGCTGCGGCCGCCGTCGGCGCCGACGAGGAACTTGGCGCGCAGCTCGTATGCGCCGTCTGGACCGGCGACCTCGACGGTGACGCCGTCGGCATCTTGGGTGAAGTTGGCCAGCTCGTGACCGCGCCTGAGCTCGGCGCCGAGCTCCAGTGCGCGCTCCTCGAGGACGGCCTCGATCTTCTGTTGCGGCGACGGCAGGATGTAGATCGGGTTGTCCTCGATCAGCTGCAGAGGCAGGCGCATCGCAGCGAAGATGTACTCCGGTCGCGGGACCTGGCCGCCGGGCTCGGCGCCGAGGGGTTCGGCGAGGCCGCGGCGGTCGAGCGCGCGGGCGACCTGGCCGACCAGGCCGTTGGCGCGCTGTTCGTTGCTGCGTTCGGGGAGGCGCTCGAGCACGATCGGGCGGACTCCGGCGAGCCTCAGCTCGGCGGCGAGGAGCAGACCGTTCGGCCCGGCTCCGGCGATGACGACGTCAGCATCCATGGCGGTTCTACCTTTCGAGGGCAGGTCTCAGCACCCCGGCTGCTGGCCAGGGTGTTGGTGGTTGGAGATTTAGGAGGGTTCGGGCAGACCGGCGGTGATCCGGTCCAGGACCTCGTGGAACAGCTCGAACATCGGTCGCGGCGGATCAGCGTGCAGCCACTCGTGCGTCGCGGCCAGTTGGGCCGCGCCGATGACCTCGGCAACCAGGCGGGGATAGATGCCGGTGGTCCCGGTCCGCTCGGCCACCACCGCGGTCAGCTCCTCGGTGACGGCCGCTTGTGCTCCCGCCAACGCACCTTGCAGCGCGGGCTCGGTGACCATCAGGCGGACGCCGGCCAGCCACTTCTCGTCGGGCAACTGCAGTCCGCCGCCCGTCTCACCCAGCTCGAACCCCGCGCCGACGGCAACTCGGACGGCGTCCCAGAGCGGCTCGTCGGCGGGCCGCTCCCGTAGCGCCGCGTTGACCGCCAGCCCGCGCTCGACCTGGCGGGCAGCGATCGCCTCCGCCTTGCTGCTGAAGTAGTTGCGGAAGGTCCGCAACGAGACCCCGGCCTCGGCTGCGATGTCCTCGAGCCGGACAGCGCCGTACCCATGCTCGACGACCAGCCGGATCGCCGCCCAGCTGAGCGCGATCCGGGTCTCCCGCTTCTTCCGCTCCCGCAGTCCCTCGGTCATGTCACCGACTCTACACAAACTTGCCTTTTAGGCAAAAATGCCTTTTCGGCAAATTTCTTGGAGGTTGAGTCTTCGGGGACACCGGCGTGATTGGCTGGGCCCATGACGCTCGTCTGGGTGCTGACCCTGCTCGGGATTCTCGGGCTGCTGCTGTTCGACTACTTCTTCCACGTCCGATCCGCGCACGTGCCGACCATCCGGGAAGCCGCCGTCTGGTCCGGCCTGTACGTCGGGATCGCGCTGCTGTTCGGTCTCGGGATCCTGATCTTCGGCGGCGCGGCGATGGGGTCGGAGTACTTCGCCGGCTACATCACCGAGAAGGCGCTGTCGGTCGACAACCTGTTCGTCTTCCTGATCATCATGACCAGCTTCCGGGTACCGCGGGAGAATCAGCAGAAGGTGCTGCTGGTCGGCATCGTGTTCTCGCTGATCGCCCGGGGCGGCTTCATCTTCCTCGGCTCGGCGTTGCTGAACACGTTCTCCTGGGTGTTCTACCTGTTCGGGATCGCGCTGCTGCTGACCGCCGGCAACATGCTCAAACCGGAGACCGAGGAGTCGCACTCGGCCCAGAACCTCGTGGTCCGGCTGGCCCGCCGGATGTTCCGGACCACTCCGGACTTCGTCGGCGACAAGCTGTTCACGGTGATCGACGGCAAGCGGATGATGACCCCGATGGTGCTGGTGATGGCGGCCATCGGCGGTACCGATCTGATGTTCGCGCTGGACTCGATCCCGGCCATCTTCGGTCTCACCCAGAACGTCTTCGTCGTCTTCACCGCGACCGCGTTCAGCCTGCTCGGCCTGCGCCAGCTCTACTTCCTGCTGGACGGACTGCTGGACCGGCTGATCTACCTGTCCTTCGGGCTCGCGGTGATCCTGGCGTTCATCGGCACCAAGCTGATCCTGCACGCGCTGCACGAGAACAACCTGCCGTTCATCAACGACGGCGAACACATCGAGGTCGCCGAGATCAGCACCGGCCTGTCGCTGGTGGTGATCCTGGCCGTGCTGGTGATCACCGTCCTCGCGTCGCTGTTCAGCACCCGCGGGCGGACCCAGACCGCGATGGCCCACATCCGCCGCGACGCAACGGCGTACCTGGACGACGAGTACACCGACGACCCGGGTGAGCGCGAGCGCATCTTCCTCCGCCTCCTCCGCGCCCGCGACCACATCGTCGCCCTAGGCCCCAAAGCCCGCCAGCAAGTAAAGAACGAGCCGGAGTTGCTAGCCCTCTGCCACCAGGTAGCCGAAACCCACGCCACCCTCCACGCCGACCACACCAAGGGCTACATCCAGCCCTAACGTCCGAAGAACCGGAGGGCGGGCCTCCGGCGCTTCGGACGTTAACCACCGCACCCCCGCAACGTCCGAAAGAACGGAGGGCCCCCCTCCGGCGCTTCGGACGTTAACCACCGGATCCACGCAACGTCCGAAAGAACGGAGGGCGGGCCTCCGGGGCTTCGGACGTTAGCGCGGGCGGGACTAGGGT
>NZ_SMKA01000368.1 GCF_004348455.1 Kribbella albertanoniae | reverse complement strand
CCTTGAGCCCCCACCAACCACGCCCCGCCCCGCAAAACGGTCGAACCGTGCCCAACGTCGTACCGCAACACCTTGAGCACCGCTCAACCACAATCCGCGCGGCGAAATGGTCGAGGCGTGCTCAACGTCGCGCGGGCAGCACCTTGAGCACGGCTCAACCAACGCGCGCGCGGCGAAATGGTCGAGGCGTGCTTTACGTTGTACGGCGGCGCCTTGGGCGCCGGTCGACCGTGATTCGCCGGGTTGAGTGAGTGAACGGTGCCCAAGGTTGGGCAGGGGTGGGTCAGAAGAAGACGCTGCGGCGTTGGACCAGGAGGGTGTAGAGGGTTTGCTGGATGGTTTCGCGGACCTGGTCGGTCACGTTGAAGACCAGCATGGGGTCGTCGGCGGCGCCGTCGGGGAACTCGTCGGTGCGGATCGGTTCACCGAACTCGATCAGCCACTTGGACGGGAGTGGGATCAGGCCGAGGGGGCCGAGGAGCGGGAAGAACGGCGTCACCGGGACGTAGGGGACGCCCATCAGGCGGGCCAGTGAGGAGAGGTTGCCGACGAGCGGGTAGATCTCCTCGGCGCCGACGATCGAGCAGGGCACGATCGGTACGCCGGTCCGCATCGCCGCGCTGACGAAGCCGCCGCGGCCGAACCGCTGCAGCTTGTAGCGCTCGCTGAACGGTTTGCCGAGTCCCTTGAAGCCCTCGGGCCAGACACCGACCAGGTTGCCCTGGCGGAGCAGGCGCTCGGCGTCGTCGTTGTTCGCCAGGGTGGCGCCGCCCTTGCGGGACCACTCGCCGACGAACGGCGTCCGGAACACCAGGTCGGCCGCGAGCGTGCGCAGCGGCCGGTTGGTGTGGTCGGCGACGATCAGCTGGGTGATCAGGCCGTCGAGCGGCATCGTGCCCGAGTGGTTCGCGACGATCAGCGCGCTGCCGGTGTCCGGGATGTTCTCCACCCCGCGCACCTCGACCCGGAACCACTTCTCCGCGAGCGGCCGCAGCATCGGCAGCAGGATCTGGTCGGTCAGGTCGGAGTCGAAACCGAACTCGTCGACCTCGTACTCCCCCGACAGCCGCCGGCGCAGGAACGCGAACCACTCCGCGATCCGCCGCTCGCCATCCGCCCCGAACATCTCGCGCACAACCTTCTCGAGCGCGGCAAAGTCCAGCCCGGCAAGCCCAGCCAGATCCGGCCCCCGCCCCTCGGCCCGCGTGCTGCTCTGGGCGTCGGCGGCGGGTGCGGGCAGTTCGGTCACCGTCTGGTCGACAGTTTCGGCCGCCTTCGCTCCGGCCGCCTTCGCTCCGGCGGACTTCGCCTTGCCAGGCTTCTTCCGCCGGGCTGCGTCCGGCCCCGCGAGAGCGCGAGCAGCGGCGGACGGCGTCGTACGGCGGCCGCTGCCTCGGCCGGGGCGACCACCGGAACCGATCGGGATCACGTCCGCGTCAGCCACGCAACGCTCCGAGCCCGCTCGTCAGCAGCGACGCCACCTGGCTGGCCGCACCCGGACCGAGCGCTCGGCGGAACTCGGCGAACGCCTCGGCCGTCGTGTACTGCGGCTCGAACCCGAAGGTGCTCCGCATCCGCGTGGTGTCGACCACCCGGCCATACGTGAGGAAGGTGATCTGGTCCGGCGAGAAGTCCGCCAGCCGGGCACGCCGTACGGCGGCCGCTGAGCTGGCTGCGGTGAACGGAGGCAGCCGCAGCGTCGGCCGGCCGAGCCGCCGGATCGCCTGGGACAGCGCGAGCACGCCGTCACCGGCGAGGTTGAAGGTGCCGGGCAGATCGTTCACCGTGGCGTGGTGGATGGCCTCGACCCCGTCGTCCTCGTGCAGGAACTGCAGGCGTGCGTCGTACCCGAAGATCGTCGGTACGACGGGGAGCCCGAAGTAGCGGGTCATCGGGGAGTCGGTCTTGGGGCCGATCCAGTTCGCCATCCGGAGCGTGGTCACGCAGACATCGGGGCGGCGCCGGGCGAATCCGCGCACATATCCCTCGACCTCGACCGCGTCCTTGCTCAGACCGGTCTGATGGATCGCGCGCGGCGCCATCTCCTCGGTGAACATGGCGGGGTCGCGGGGACCAGCGCCGTACACAGTGGTCGACGACTTCACGACCAGCTTGGCCACGCCGGACGCCTTCTGACAGGCAGCCAGCAGCTGCATGGTGCCGATGACGTTGATTTCCTTCATCGACGACCGGCCGCCGGCGCTACCCGGGGTGGCCACCACGCCGGTGTGGACGACAGTGTCGACGTCCTCGGCAGCGATCACCTTCGCGATCACGGGGTTGCGGATATCCGCTCGCACGAACCGGACCCGGCCCAGCTCGGCCCGTGGCGGAACCACGTCGACGCCGAGCACCGTGCCGATCGACGGATCGTCGGCCAGCCTGCGGGCACAACGAGCACCGGCGTCTCGCGAGACGCCGGTCACCATTACCACCTGTGCCACGAGAAGCCCCCAGCCAGACAGCAACAAACCCCACTGAACGCCGCGCCGCCCTCATCAACTGGGGCGCGGCGGACCCAACCTCGGAGAAAGGTGGGGCTACTTGCCGAGCTTGCGGCGCTGAACCCGCGTCTTCTTCAGCAGCTTGCGGTGCTTCTTCTTCGCCATACGCTTGCGGCGCTTCTTGATTACGGAACCCACAGTGGACCATCCAAACTCAAAGAGAACGTCGGCAAAGCTTACCCGTACGTATCGTCGTGGACCTAAAGCGGGCCTTGGGTAGGGTGGAGATCACGCCTGGGGAGGCTCCATGAACACTGTCATCAAGGCCCGCTACGACGGTCTGGCCGACTGGTACGACGACCGTTTCGTAGTCGGCGCGGAGCCACATCAGCCAGGTCTGCTCGGGCTGCTCGGCGAGGGCTCCGGCCCGTGCCTGGACATCGGCTGCGGCACCGGCCGGAACTTCGAAACCATCCGCGCGAGCGGCCGCGAGGTCGTCGGCCTCGACTATTCGTCCGATCAACTGCGCCTGGCGCGCACCCGCACCGACGGCCCGCTGATGGTCGGCGACGCGGCCGCGCTGCCGTTCCCCGACGAGTCCTTCGACACCGCGATGGTGATGTGGATCTCCACCGACGTCGACGACTTCGGCGACGTACTGCGCGAGGCCACTCGCGTCCTGCGGCCGGGCGGCGTCTTCATCCAGTACGGCGTGCACCCGTGCTTCAACGGACCGCATGTCGTCTACAATCAGGAAGACGACAGCCGGACGGCACACACGACGTACCGGCAACCCGGTTGGCACGAGCCCGCGCCCTGGTGGGGTGAAGGCGGCATTCGCCAGCACATCGGCATGAACCACGTCCCCCTCGCCAACTACCTCAACGAGTTCCTCACCACCGGCCTGACCCTCGAGCGCTTCATCGAGCCCGAGGGGCCCGGCGTCCCGCACGCCCTCGCCGTACGCGCCAGGAAGCCCGTGGTCTAGAAGTAGCTGGCGATCGGCCCGAGAGTGAGCAGGCCGGACTGGCCTCCTGCTTGTTCGGCTGCGGCAGGAGCCAGTACGGCGCGCGCTCGGGTGTGCGTTTCGTCGTCGCCGCGGGTGGTGGCGGCGCGGGCGATCAGGGTCCAGTGGAGTTCGAGGAAGAGGCCCGGCGGTGGGTCGGGGGTGTGAGAGTCGGGGTGGATGTAGGGGGCGTGGGGGCCGTAGTCGGCGTCAGGGACAGGCGTTCCGTGGCGGATGGCCTGGACGGCTAGGGCCAGTGGGAGTAGGCCGGCGTCCAGGCCCGGCATGGCGGTGGCGGGGTGCTGGGCGGCAGCCTGCCGGTAGGCGGCGGGGGTGTCGGCGCGGAGAGCGTCGTACCAGCGGGTGAAGACGCCGACGAGTGGGGAGTCGTGCCGCGCCGCGAGGTCGTCGGCGGCGGCAGAATGGTTGTCGGCGGCAACATAATCGGCGACCGCGCAGGCGGACTGCAGACGGATCAGATGTCCAAGAATCTCGTACGCCGGGAGTGCGTGGCGCTCGGCGAGAGCGATCAGCTCGGCGCCGATCCCGTCGCGAACCACCGACTGGCCGGGCCGACGGCAGGACTGGATGAAGACACCGTTCAACGCGAAGGCGAGGACGGCCGGGTCGTCCAGAGTGCGCGCGATCTGCTCGGCCTCCCGAGCGGCTTCCAACGGTCGCGCGGCACTGGAACCCCTTGATTCCAAGGCGATTGTGGCCAGCAGCCGGGCGCGCATCGTCGGGTGATCCTGGGTTGGCAGTACCCGCTCAGCAGCACGGACGATCGCCGCGGCCTGTGCCTCGTCGTCCGACCGCGTCCAGATCGCCGGTACGTCGTAGGCCCCGATCACCCGCGCGACCAGGTCAGCATCACCGAGCTCCTCAGCGGCCGTGATCGCGGCCAGCCGATGCCGCCGTACCTCGGCCAGCTCACCGGTCACCGCGAGACTGCGCAGCAGCCCGACTGTTGATTCCAGCTGAGCCCGTGCACCCGCAGTCCGCTGATAAGCAGCAGCTGTCGCGGACCATACCGATGCCGGTTGCAGGTGCTCGGCCTGGTTGAGGATGTCCTCCTCGAGCCGCGCCAGCGCCGGTCCGGGGTCAATGCCTAGCTGTGCGACCAGCATGGCGCGGGCACGCCGCAGTACCGCCAGTGCGTCGCCCTGCCGACCGGACTGGTAGAGCGCAAGCGCCAGGAGCCGCCAGCCCTCCTCACGCCACGGATGGTCGGTCACGTGTGCGTCCAGCTCAGCTACAGCCGCCGCAGCCTGTCCTGAGGTCAGCCGCGCCGCCCCAAGCCGCTCTACCGCCAGCAAGCGCAGCTCGGTCAGCCGGGACCGCTCCCCCTGCGCCCACGGCTCATCCGCAAAGTCGGCGTACGCGGGACCGCGCCACAACCCCAACGCGGTCTCGTACTCCCCCGCCTCAACAGCCGCCTCAAAACGCCAGGCATCGACCGCACCGGTCCGCAGCGCGTACCCGGGCCCCTCGGTCACCAGCAACTGCGGCTTGCTCCGCGGCGCTCGGTCCGGCTCGAGAGACCGGCGCAGTGCGGCCACAAACGTCCGCACGGCGCTCAGCGCACCATCCGGCGGATCCGGCCAGAGGTCGTCCACCAGCCGCGTCGCAGGTACCACTCGGCCACGCGCCACGATCAGTCGCGCCAGCACCGCACGATGCCGCGGCCCCTTCAGCGCAACCGGCTGCCCTGCATCGTCCCAGGCCACCACCGGCCCGAGCACCCCGAACTCCACCCGCTCACCGTAACGTGCTCATCCAGCGCTCATCCGCATCCGCAACCCTGACCGGGTGAAGATCAACGGATTCGAGTACCACCAGCTCCCCGGCGCCGACGGCGTCACCCTCAACGTCGCAGTCGGCGGCAGCGGTACGCCGGTCGTCCTGCTGCACGGCTTCCCGCAAACACACCTGATGTGGCGGCACGTGGCCACGAAGCTCGCCACCGAGCACACCGTCATCTGCCCCGACCTCCGCGGCTACGGCGCCAGCGACAAACCGGCCGACGGCTACGCGAAACGCACCATGGCGGCGGACATCGTCGCCATCGCCCAGGCGCTCGGGCACTCGACGTTCGCTGTCGCCGGTCACGACCGCGGTGCTCTGGTCGCCTTCCGGGTAGCCCTCGACCACCCCGAGGTCGTCACACACCTGCTGTCCCTCGACGTACTCCCCACCCTCGACATGTGGGACGTCCTGCACGGCACCACCGCAGCCGTCGGATTCCACCTCTTCCTGATGGCCCAGCCGCCCGGCCTCGCCGAGACCTTGATCGCCGGCGCTCCCGACACCTTCTTCGGCCACTTCCTCGACATCTGGACCAAAGACCCGACCGCGATCCCGGCCGACATCCGAACGGCGTACCTGGATGCGTCCCGGGCCGCCATCCCGTCGATCGTCGCCGACTACCGCGCCTCCGCCACCATCGACGTCACCCACGACACCGAAGACCTTGCCGCTGGCAACAAACTCCGGATGCCCGTGACCGTCATCCAGCAGGACTGGGGTTCCGCCCTAGGCTTCGACGCTGCGGCGCTGTGGGGCGCGTGGGCTCCCGACCTCGTCCACCAGACCACCACCGCCGGCCACTTCCTCGCCGAAGAACGCCCCGAAGAAGTCGTCACCGCCCTCAAGGACCTGCTGAACCGACAACTCGCCTGATCGCCAGGGCCAGCAAGGCGAGCGCTCCGGCCGCGAAGAGCAGATTGCCGACCAGGTCGAGCCCGGGGTCCGTCAGCTCAGGCGGAGTCTCCGGGAACGCGTTCCAGGCATACGTCAGCAGTGCGCCACCTGCCAGCGCCAGCCGCTGCCCAGCAGCCCAGCCAGGACTTGCCGACCAGTACCGCACTGCCGCGATCACCGCCACGGACAACACCAGGTAGCCGCCGACGAGAATCCAGCCCAGGTGGTCGTTCGAGCCACCCGTGACCGCGAACGCCGATCCGGCGACCAGCGAACTGGCAACCAGCGACACAGCACCCACCGACCAAGCGGACGGCGCCGGCCGCCCATCGACCGCCCGGACCTCCAGCCGATGACCGAAAGCGAAGGCCAGGAAAATCACGACCAGCACCGCGATACCGGCTCCGGCGAACTGCGCGGGCGACGCCACGAACGGGTCATCAGCCAGCGTGAACGCGGACATCACCCCGGCGCCGAGGACGAACAGCAGTCCCGTGATCACCAACCCGGCGTTGCCCAGCCAGGGCGTCGTACGCCGGTCAGGCGTCAGCGTCTCGACCAGTGCGATCGGCACCGCGATGCTCCACACCACGTGCAGGAGCAGCACGAACACAGTCCACCACCCACCGAGCTGCACCCCAGCCACGTACGCCGGCTCATGCAGCGCCAGGCCCGCGTAGTCCGGGTTGAACAAGGACTGGGTGGCCAACCCCTCCTCGACAAGCCCGTAGGCGAGGGCGAGGAGCAGGATCGTCCACCACCCGCGGCCCATCCGCCTGGTCACCTCACGAATCAGCAGCGCACCCCCGCCGTACATCGGCGCCAGCACGATCGCCCCCGCGATCCGGTCGAGCGAGATGTATCCCGGCAGGAACTCGGCCACCAAGGGAGTCAGCACGACCAGACCGGCCGCGGGAAAGAAAGCTCTTTTGTGTCCCATGGAAACAGTTTACATCGGACACAATCACCCGAAGGCGCCGTCACCGGCACCAGTCGCCCCGAGTTGCTGCGCTCCGGCTGGGAATCGGGCGGACGGGCGGGCGGCGTACCGACGGACGGGTAGTGGTGGGG
>NZ_SMKA01000367.1 GCF_004348455.1 Kribbella albertanoniae | reverse complement strand
GTGGCGGGGGCGTTCACGATCGGGAACGTGGTGCTGAGCAAGCACGAGGTGTCGTACTTCGGGGACGAGTTGCTGGTGCAGCACGAGGAGCGGCACTCGTGGCAGTACTTCTGGCTGCTGGGGTTGCCGATGTTGCCCTTGTACGTCGTGGGGGTGGTCGTCTCGTGGCTGCTGACCGGTGATCCGGCGTCGCGGAATCCGTTCGAGCGGATGGCCAGTCTGAAGGACGGCGGTTACGTGGAACGGCCGGTGCAGCCGATCGGGCGGACGGTGGCGCAGGCGGTCAGCGCGCTGCGATCGCGTCCGAAAGGGCCGTCAGGACAGTGACGACGCCGGTGGGGTCGTCGACGACGATGTCGGCGGCTTCGATCAGCTCGGTGGCGCCGGAGGAGCGAGTGGCGAGCAGTACGGCGTTCAGACCGGTCCTGCGCCCTTCTTCGACAGCTCGGAACGCGGCCAGGTCGCCTAGGTCGTCACCGGCGTAGAGGATCGACTGGGCGCCGGTGGACTCGAGCAGTCGGCGCAGGGCCACGCCCTTGTCGATTCCGGGCGGGCGGAGCTCCAGGACGAGGTTGCCAGGCTCCAGGCGAAGCTGGGTCGCGTCGGCCAGCTCGGTGAGCGGCGTACGGAGTCTGGCGAAGGCACCGGCCGGATCGGTCAGGCGGCGGGTGTGGACGGCCAGAGAGCTCTCTTTGTCCTCCACGAAGGCGTCCGGCACACCGGCGACGCTCAGAAGCTCAGGGAGCCGCTCACGCGCCACTGCGACACCAGGCGGGACCGGGTCGCTGGTGATCTTGCCGGTGGACGCCTCCCACTGCTCCAGGCCGTAATGACCCAGTACGACGAGGCCGCCGAGCCCGGGGTGTCCCGTGACGCCGGTCAGCTCCGTGGCGACCAGTGCAGGGCGGCCGGTCACGATGGCGACCTGACGCACCGAACGGGCCAGCCGGGCCAGTGCGTCGAGCGCACCGTCGACAGGACGCGCACGGGCCGGGTCCTCGACCAGGGGGGACAGGACGCCGTCGAAATCGGTAGCGATCACCGCACTGGCCGGGTCGGCGACGATCGCCTGCCAGCCGGCGTGGCCGAGGTCGGTCTGGATGACCGGCGTACTCATCCGGTGTAGTCCGAGGTCAGGATCACCGTCAGGCGGTCCATCTTCATGTTGTCCAGCGCCGGCTTGGTCCGGCCGACACCGAGGTCGCGGGCCAGCTGGTTGGCCGCCTGCACCATCCCCGGCGGGTAGTAGACCGTGCTCTCGACGACCTTGCCGTGCCAGTTGTCCACACCGGACACGGTCCAGCCGGCCTGCCGCGCGCGCCCGGCGACCTGGTCGGCCAGGCCCTTGCGCGGGGTGTTGTTGTACACCTCGGCAGCCGGCCGCTCAGCGGTCGGAATCGTCGTCGGCTGCGTAGCCGGGGGCTGTGTCGGAGCAGTCGTGGGCTCTGTGGTCGGCACAGTCCTGGGCGGCACAGTGGTGGGCTCGGTGGTAGGTGGTGCGGTGGTCGGCTTCCGCGACGGCACACTGGCCACGATGGTCGACGGTCCACCGGACGGCTTGGCCGACGGCTTCGGCGTACTGGTGCCCTTCGGCTCGTCCGCACTGCTCTCGTGACCACGGGTCCCGAACAGCACGAGCAATCCGCCGACTACGGCAACGACGGCGACCACAGCGACCAGGGACGAGAGCACCTGGCCCTTGTCGCCCTTGGGGCGGGACATCGTCAGACCTCGATACCCAGTCGACGTGCGGAGCGGGCGCGCTGGCGGGCGGCGCGCAGCCGGCGCAGGCGCTTCACCAGCAGCGGGTCGTGCGCGAGGGCCTCGGTCCGGTCGATCAGTGCGTTCAGCACCTGGTAGTACCGGGTTGCCGACATCTGGAACTGGTCCCGGATCGCCTGCTCCTTGGCACCGGCGTACTTGTACCAGTGCCGCTCGAAAGCGAGGATCTGTCCGTCGCGCTCGGAAAGGCCGGCAATCACTGGCGTCGCGGCTTCGGCGGGCTCGGAAGAGCTGGCGTTGGCGCTGTCCATCTGCTGCTGACTCCTGTGCGGTCGGTGATCGTCCGTCCGCGCTCCACTGTACGTGCCGAACAACAGCAATGTCATTCACCGGTGGAACGACACGGAGCGTGTCGTACGCGGGCGGCCGGGCAGGGGTAACTCTGGCAGGATCAGAGGGTGAGCTCAACTCTCTCCAGCCAGGCGCTGGTGGAAGAGCTGCAGGCCAGGAGCCGTGAGGTGGACCCGCTGGTCAACGCCATCTGCACGCCCAACCCCGCCGCTCTCACCGACGCCGTTCAGCTCGACACGGAGCGTGACCAAGGTCGCGTCCGCGGTCCGCTGCACGGTGTCCCGGTGCTGGTCAAGGACAACATCGATACGGCCGGCCTGCTGACCACTGCCGGGTCACTGGCGCTGGCTGAGCAGCCCCCGCCGCCGCAGGACGCCGTACTGGTCCAGCGACTGCGGGCAGCCGGCTGCGTGATCCTCGGCAAGACCAACCTGAGCGAGTGGGCAAACTTCCGTGGCTCCTCGTCCTCCTCCGGCTGGAGCGGGTACGGCGGTCTCACGCGGAACCCGTATGCGCTCAACCGCTCGGCCGGTGGCTCCTCCAGTGGCTCCGGGGCCGCTGTGGCCGCCGGGCTCACCGATTTCGCCATCGGTACCGAGACCAACGGTTCGATCGTCTGTCCGGCCGCTCTGAACGGCATAGTCGGTCTGAAGCCGACAGTGGGCCTCGTCTCGCAGCAGGGCATCGTGCCGATCGCGCACTCGCAGGACACCGCCGGTCCGATGACCAGGACCGTCAGGCAGGCCGCAGCTCTGCTCAACGTGCTCACTGGCGGTGGGACCGACTACACCGAGCACTGCCGCGGGGACGACCTCAGCAACGTTCGCATCGGCGTACCGCGCGGTCCGCTCTGGGGCTACTCGCTCGGTCTGGATCAGGTGATCGAGCAGGCGCTCGAGACACTCAGCCGGTGCGGTGCCACTCTGGTCGACCACCTGTCGCTCCCGACACCAGGTGGCGACGAGGACCAGCTCCAGGTGCTCGCACACGAGATGAAGATCGACATGGCGGCGTACCTCGCCACCCGGGCTCCGGGCGGACCTAAGACTCTGGACGACCTGATCGCCTTCAACCGCGACCATGCGGAGGTGGAGCTGAAGTGGTTCGGCCAGGAGCTGTTCGAGCGGGCCGCAGCGACCGAGGGCCTGGACTCACCTGCCTACGTCTCCGCCCGGCTCACCGCACTGCGTGCGGGCCGGGACGGCATCGACGACCTGCTCAGGGACAACCAGCTCGACGCGCTGGTCAGCCCGTCGTACTCACCGGCCTGGAGCATCGACCTGGTGAACGGTGACAACGTGCTGGGCGGTTCGTCCTCACATGCCGCTCTGGCGGGCTATCCGCTGCTCTCGGTGCCCGCGGGACTGGTCTCCGGACTACCCGTCGGCATCACGTTCAGCGGGACCGGTCGGAGTGACGCCACGCTCATTCGCTTGGCTCACGCCTTCGAAACCGCGAGAATCAAGGCAGACGGACCGTTCCCGACCCCGGAGTTCACACAGTGGGTGTAGATCGTGTCAGCTGGGGCATCGTTGCTACTGGCAACATCTCGACCTCGTTCACGCGGGATCTGAAGCTGCTGGACGGGGCCGTCGCGACCGCTGTCGCCTCCCGGTCACAGGACAGCGCCGACCGGTTCGCGGCCGAGCACGGCATCGAGCACGCGTACGACGACTACCGCCGGCTGATCGACTCCGGCACCGTCGACGTGATCTACATCGGCACGCCGCACCCACAGCACTACGCGATCGCCCGCACTGCGTTGCAGGCCGGGGTCGCCGTGCTGTGTGAGAAGCCCGTGACGCTCACTGCGGCCCAGGCGCGCGATCTGATCGCCGTAGCCACCGAGCACAAGACTCTGTTCGCAGAGGCCATGTGGATGCGCACCAACCCGGTCATCCAGGCCCTGTTCGCGGATCTGGCGTCCGGAGTGATCGGAGAGCCGCAGCAGGTCGTTGCGGACTTCGCCTTCCACAAGCCCTCCCTGCCCGCACGGCTGCTGGACCCGGCGCTGGGTGGCGGATCGCTGATGGACGGCGGCATCTACCCGATGACGTTCGCCTACATGGCCCTGGGCCGCCCTGCCGAGGTGAAGGCAGTGGCCTCGCTCAACGAGGACCACATCGACCTGAACGTCGCCATGGCCTGGCGCTACGACTCCGGCGCGGTGGCGGCCCTCACCTGCGGTCTGAAGTCGCAGAACCCGTGGGTGGCCTCGGTGAGCGGTCCGGAGGGCAGCCTGCAGTTGCCGCACCGGTTCCACCACCCTGAGTACTACGTGCGTCACACGGCCGCTGGGGCGGAGCGGATCGACGTACCGGCGCATGGCCTTGGGTACCACTACGAAGCCACCGCTGTGATGCGTGCGCTGCGTGACGGGCAGATCGAGGTGCCGTCGCTGCCGCACACGGGGACGCTCGAGATCCTTGAACTGCTCGACGAGACGCGGAGCCAGATCGGGGTCCATTACCCCGGTGACGACGACGACCTGACTGGATGAACAAAAACATGCCCGACGGACGAAGTTCCTTCGTAGTGGTGGCCAACCGGCTACCTGTCGACCGAATCGAGATGCCCGACGGCAGTACGGCCTGGCGCCGCAGCCCAGGCGGTCTGGTGACCGCGCTGCACCCGGTGATGCAGGGCCACCATGGAGCGTGGATCGGCTGGACCGGGAGCGCCGACGAGAAGGTGGACCCGTTCGACAACGACGGGCTGCATCTGGTCCCGGTGATGCTCACGGCCGAGGACGTGGAGCTGTACTACGAAGGCTTCTCGAACGCGACGCTCTGGCCGCTCTACCACGATGTGATCGTCGCACCGGAGTTCCACCGCGAGTGGTGGGAGTCCTACGTCGCTGTGAACCGCCGGTTCGCCGAAGCGGCCGCAGATGCCGCCGCCGAGGGCGCCGACGTCTGGGTGCACGACTACCAGCTGCAGCTGGTGCCCGCGATGCTGCGCAGGCTGCGTCCGGACGTGCGGATCGGGTTCTTCCTGCACATCCCGTTCCCGCCCACCGAGCTGTTCGCGCAGATGCCCTGGCGCCGGCAGATCCTGGACGGGCTGATGGGCGCGGACCTGGTCGGTTTCCAGCGTCCTGGCGCCGCATCCAACTTCGCGCGGCTCGCCCGCAACCGGATGGGCCTGCGGACCCGTGGCGATCGCATCCACCTGCCGGACGACCGCGTCGTACGGGCCAAGGCCTTTCCGATCTCGATCGACGTCGGCGAGCTGGAGGAGCTGGCCCGCAAGCCGGAGACCGAGCAGCGGGCGCAGGAGATCCGTGACGAGGTCGGTAACCCGTCGCACATCCTGCTCGGCGTCGACCGGCTCGACTACACCAAGGGCATCCGCCAACGCATGCGCGCGTTCGGCGAGCTCCTGGACGAGAAGCGCATCTCCGTCGACGAGGCGGTCTTCGTGCAGGTCGCGACGCCGTCCCGCGAGCGCGTGGAGCAGTACCGCGTGCTGCGCGACGAGATCGAGCTCCTAGTCGGCCGGATCAACGGTGAGCACGGCCGGATCGGCACACCGGCGATCAACTACCTGCACACGTCGTACTCGCGCACCGAGATGGCCGCACTGTTCCGGGCCGCGGATGTCGCGGTGGTGACCCCGCTGCGCGACGGGATGAATCTGGTCGCGAAGGAGTACGTCGCGACCCGGTACGACGACACCGGCGCGCTGGTGCTCAGTGAGTTCGCCGGTGCGGCCGACGAGTTCCGTCAGGCCTTCCTGGTGAACCCGCATGACATCAACGGCATGAAGGACACCATCGTCGACGCCATGAACACCGACGACCGCCAGCTCGGCCGCCGGATGAAGGCGATGCGCAAGCACCTGGCTGCCCACGACGTGAACCTGTGGGCCGCCACGTTCCTCAAGGCGCTCCATGACGAGGACTGACGGCCGCCTCCTAGCACTCGACCTCGGTACGTCGTCCGCCCGCGCGCTCGTCCTGTCCGCAACAGACGCGTCCCCGGTCCCGGGCGCATTGGCGCGGCACAAGATCAGTCCGACGTACGGCGGTGACGGATCTGCTGTCCTCGACCTGCACGAGTACGTCGAGGGCTTGCTGGGCTGTCTGGATGAGCTACAGCAGGGCGGGCACCTCGAAGCGATCGAGGCGATCGTTCTGTCCACGCAGTGGCACTCGATCGTCGCCCTGGACAGTCAGGGCGCCGCTCTGACCCCAGTGATCAGCTGGGCGGACACTCGCTCGGTGGACCTCGACCTGGGGTCGTCGTTCGACGAGCAGGCGTTCCACGCGCGCACTGGCAGCTGGCTGCACCGGCTGTACTGGACGCGCCGCATCCCTTGGCTGCTGAGCGAAACGAGCCCCGCCAGCTTCGCCGGCCTCCCCGACCTGGTGATCGAGCGACTGACCGGTGAGCGCGCCACCTCGGTCTCAGTCGCGTCTGGCACCGGCACACTCAACCTAGCCACGGGCGAGTACGACGAAGAGGCTCTGGCGATCGCCGGTGTGAAAGCTGACGTCCTGCCGCCGATCGTGCCCACCGGGTGGACCGGTCGCCTGTCGGACGAGTACGCACGACGCTGGCCCGGCCTGGTCGGCGTACCGGTGCATCCGGCAACCGGAGACGGCGCCGCGTCCAATGTCGGCACCGGTGCCTACGACTCGCGATCCGCAGCAGTCACAGTCGGTACGTCGGCCGCCGTGCGGGTCGTGCACCCGATCGACAACGCCCCCGAGCTCCCGTGGGACCTCTGGCGGTACCGGGTCGACGACAAGCGCGCTGTGACCGGTATGGCGTTCTCGGCCGCCGGAAACATGCATGCGTGGCTCACGGGCCTGCTGCGGCTCGAACACGATGAACCGACCACCGTGGAGATCGGTGCGTCGCGGGTGATCGCCGTACCGTTCCAGGCCGGCACCAGACCGCCGGCGACCGTGCCTGGTGGTTCCGGCGTTTACTTCGGGCTGTCCTTCGACGACACCGCCGAAACGCTGCTCGCTGCTTCCCTGCAAGGGATCTCGCTCGAGGTGGACCGCGGACTGCGCAAACTGGACGCACTGTTCGGCCACGAGCTGTCCGTCGTCCTGGGTGGCGGCGGCATCGACGCCTCCGCCTGGTGGCGGCGCTGTCTCACCGCCACCTTCGCCCGCCCCACCGACGTCTGCGCCGAGCCCGAGGTCGGCTGCCGAGGCGCAGCCGCCGTAGCCCTCGGCCTGTCCCCCCAGCCC
>NZ_SMKA01000366.1 GCF_004348455.1 Kribbella albertanoniae | reverse complement strand
CCCCTCACCACCGGGGCCTCTAGCTCAATTGGCAGAGCAGCGGACTTTTAATCCGCGGGTTGTGGGTTCGAGTCCCACGGGGCCTACCAAAACCCCAGGTCAGAAGCCTGACCTGGGGGTATGTAGAGGACGCCGCCTCCGGCGCGTGCGCCCACCGTGGTCTCTCCGGAACCGGACGGGCGGCTGGCGGGCGGATGGTTGGGCCCGACTTCGGCCATGAGCCTCGCTACGTCCGAAGACCCGCAGTACGTGGTCGGCGTGTTTTCGGACGCAACGATGGATCTGCGTGGGCACGACGCGGCTCGGGTTAGTGGTGGGTGGGGCGGATCTGTGCCACTGATCAACCCGCTCCTGGCCGGTCCGGCCCGGCCGCGCTGAGCGTGAACCGACCAGGCGACGCAGAGTTGATCAGTGTCGGCGGTCCGCCCTCCCCACGTCACCCCATTCGGTACAGTGGCTTCGTTCGACGCGCCACCACGAGCAGCCCCGCCTCGACTGTGCGGAGGATGCCGCCGGTAAACGATGGACGGCGGCACGAAGGTCACACTCGGCCGCCCGCCCCCACACTCGCCGACTACGCACTGGACCAGGGACCACCGGCGACCCCGACCCAGTCCGCCCCGCCGCGCCGTACCAGCCCCACTCCCACCCAATTCGCACCCGCTCCCGCCCCGACTGCGCGACTTCGAGGGATAGCCCCCGAGCCGGAGGGTTGCCCATCGAGATTTTCAGGGGGCAACCCCCTGGCTCAGTGGGCATCCCCTGAGATGGGGGGCGGGCCAAGACGGGCTGATCGCCGATGCGGTGCAGTACGGCGGCGATGGGGAGCGCTACCCCACCGAATCGGGCGGTGGCGCTCCCCAGCATCGCTGGACAGCACGGCGTTTGGCGCTGGCGGCGAACAGTCGGGCTCGGCGGCTGAGTTGGACGGGACCGCGGAACCCCAGGGCGCAGGGCTGACCTGGGGGTTCGCAGTGGTTAGAGATAGTACCAGGTGACGTTGACGTCTTGGCCGCCGAGGCCGTAGGACTCTATGGCTACGGTCATGACGGGGTTGCCTTTGGTTTTGCCGCCTACGTAGAAGCATTTGACGTACTGGAAGCCGTCTTTGGGTGGGCAGGACTGGTCGGAGCGGTAGGCGACTCGCTTGCCTTCGATGCTGTGGGAGTTGGCGGCGAGGAGGTGCATGCCGTCCCAGTAGGGGTCGCTGCTGGCGGAGTTGCAGGTGGTGATCTCGCCACCGACCTGGCTGTCGTTGTACCAGGCGGTGGCGGCGCAGTTGGCCAGGCGCTTGATGGCGGTTGAGCGGGAGCTGAAGTCGCCGCTCCAGGACATGCCGGCTGCGTGGGCCAGGCCGGTGTTGGCGGTGAGCAGGAGGGCGCTGGCGGCTGCTGCGGCACCGAGGCGGGTGGCTATCGCTTTGTAGGAGTTCATGGTGACTACCACTTTCGATAGGTGGGGCGTGTCGTCAGTGGAGCGGCGGTGGGCGTCAGGCTGGGCATGGTCCGGTGGCGCGGCGACGAACCGGGGTTGAATAGATTGCGGCACTGTGTGGGCGCAAATGTGTGGAAATCCCCAGTAGTACAAGGGAATATGACAGTTGCTGGTGGCATGGATCGAAGATGAGGTGGCGGGGTGATTGGTTGTGGGACGTTGGCTTGGGTGGAGCGGCAGCTCGAGGCGGGCGAACGGGTCGTCGGGGCTGCGGTGTTGCATGGTGGGATCACGGCCGAGATGCGCAGGCTGACGATCGGTGCGCGGGACGGCAGCAGTCGGGAGTTGGTACTGCGGAGCTTCGTGGACGTGGCGGAGGCCGACGACTGGCTCAGGAGGGAGGCTGAGGCGCTGCGCGTGCTCGCGGAGACCGGCGTACAAGCGCCTGAGCTGGTGGCGGTTGATGCGGGGGCGGAGGAGTGTGAGTATCCGTCGTTGTTGATGACGCACCTGCCGGGCCGGACGATCCTCCACGACGAAGGCGTGGAGACGCGCATCCCGTTGCTGGCAAAGCAATTGGTCGCGATTCATGCGGTTCGGCCCGCCGAGCAGCCTCGGGGGTTTGTGGCGCTGTCTACTGCCGAGACTGCTGTGGTGCCTAGAGGGGCTGACTGGTCGGCGGCGATAGACATGATCCGGAAGCCGCGGCCGTCGTACGACGGATGTTTCCTGCACCGGGATTTTCAGCCGGGGAACGTGTTGTTCGACGGTGGGCGGATCTCGGGGGTTGTGGATTGGGCTGGTACGGCGTGGGGTCCCGCGGAGCTCGATGTGTCGCATTGCTCGACGAACCTGGCGTTGTTGCATGGGCCGGAGTGGGGGCTGCGGTTCGCCGAGGCTTATGAGCAGGCCGGCGGGGTGCTGTCCCCCAACAGGCAGTACTGGTTCGTGCGGGATGCGCTCGCGGCCTCGGAGGAGCTCGAGGTGGTGTCGCAGCCGTGGCGGGAGGCTGGGCGGACCGAGCTCACGACGCAGGTAGTCGAGGAGCGGCTGGATACGTACATCAGTGCTCTCGTGGGCGGACCAGACCTAGGTCGTAGGCGATGATCGTGGCCTGAACCCGGTCTCGGGCGTCCAGCTTCGACAGCAGCGCATTCACGTGGGTCTTCGTCGTACCGATCGCGACGCCCAGGCGGTCGGCGATCTCGGCGTTGGTGAGGCCGGCGGCGATGAGGGTGAGGACCTCGCGTTCGCGCGGGGTGAGTTTGGCGAGGGCTTCGGCGCTGGTGGTTGTCGGGGCACCGGCGGCGAAGGCTTGGATCAGGCGGCGGGTGACGGCGGGAGCCAGCATGCCGTCGCCGGCGGCGACGACGCGGATGGCGGTGAGGAGGTCGTCGGCCTGGGCGTCTTTGAGGAGGAAGCCGGAGGCGCCGGAGCGGAGGGCCTCGTAGACGTACTCGTCCAGGTCGAAGGTGGTGAGGACGAGGACGCGCGGGCGGTCGCCCTTCTGGGTGAGCAGGCGAGTGGCCGACAGCCCGTCCAGGCCGGGCATCCGGATGTCCATCAGGACGACGTCCGGATCCAGCGAAGCGGCGAGCGCGACTGCCTCGGCGCCGTCGCCGGCCTGGCCGACGACGGTCAGGTCGGGCTCGGCGTCCACGATCGCGGCGAAACCGGCACGGACCACAGTCTGGTCGTCGACGACCAGGACCCGGACAGTCATCAGGACAGCTCCTTCTCAGCCGGTGTTCGAGGGGCTGGGGTGCCGTCCTCGTCCAGTGTTGCGAGTAGTTCGCGCATCGCGGTCAGCGCGGATCGTGCCTCGGCGGTCACGTCGGCCAGCCGGCCGGCCTCGGCCAGAGTGATCATCGTGTGCGTGCGGGTCAGGACGCTGTGGTGCAGTCCGGCGGCGATCCGCTGCCGTTCGGTGTGGACTCCGACCTCGGTCGCGTAGACGAGCCTGGCCAGGGTCTCACCGGCATGGTCCCGCCGCCGGGTTCGCCGCTGCCGGATCAAGAACCCGAGCACCCAGAAGCCCAGCAGCACAATGATCAGGAAGAACGCGATCACCCCGCCCACGAAAAGCTGAAACCCCGGTCCGTCCTCGGACGGGATGTCCATCAGCATGACTCCCGCCGCCAGGCCGCCACTGGCCCCCGCGACGAGCGTCGACAGGGCGCCCACTACCGGATCGCCGCCGTACACAGCGACGGCGTAGACAGCGGCCGCCGGCGCGAAGACCCCGAACGCCATCGACGGCGCGAGTGCATCGGGGAGCCAGTCGAGACCGATCGCGAGCGGCCAGAGCCAGGCGGCGACGGAGATGCCGGCCACCACGGTCCAGGGGCGGTCCCGGCGACCGAGCAGGATCAGGCAGGGGATCAGGGCCAGCAGGATCGCCAGGCTGATCGTTGCCGTGTCGAGCCCCGGCTCGTCCGAGATGAAGCCGGCCGTCCCGCCGACCGCCGGGATCGTGACAGCAACCAGTACGCCGAAGTCGGCAAACCACCGCTCCTGCCACCGAACGCCCGGCTGCGGCAAGGCAATAGCAGCCTCAGCAGGGAGACTCGCCCGGACCCGCCAACCGCCATCCGGGCCAGGCCCCGCGGTGAGCGCCCCGCCGGCCGCCTCAGCCCGGTCCCGCATACCGGCGACTCCGCGCTGACCGCCTTGGCCGGACGTCGCCGTACCGGTGGCTTGCCCGTTCTCCACCAGTACGTCGACGCGGTCATCCGCATGTGTGACCAGAACCCGTACGGCGGCTCCAGGCGCATGCCGCAGCGTATTGGTGAGCGACTCCCGCACGATGCCGAAGACGGCGTCGGCGACCTGACCGGTCAGCTCGGGCGTGACGTCGACGACGACCTGCTGCCCCAACCGCGTGAAGGCATCGGCCAAGCCGGCGATCCGTGCATTGAGCGGTTCGGACTGCTCGCGCTCACCCGTTTCGAGCATGGCCACCAACTGATGCAGGGATCGCAGCGTCTCGCGGCCGGTCTTCGCGGCGTAGGCCAGGGCCTCGGTGGCCAGTTCCGGCCGGGTAGCGGCCAGCCGCTCGGCCGCCGTACCGCTGACGACGATCGATGTCAGGTGGTGAGCGCTGACGTCGTGCAGTTCACGGGCGAGCCTGCGGCGCTCCGTCGCCGCGGCCTGCTGCCGATGGGCCTCGGCGTCGCGCACCTGCTGGGCGGCCCGGTCGCGAGCGGCGAGGCGACGGCGGCGCCGCTGCCCGCCGTTCAGAATGGCGAGGTGCAAGACCAGGTTGATCACGGTGTCGCCGATGGCTTCCAGACCTGGGCCGTAGACGATCACCGAAGTCAGGGTCAGGACGACGTTGAGGGCGGCGAACGCTCGCCAGCCGACAACGATCCGGCAGCGCACCGCTACGGAGTACAAGGCAACGACCTCGACCGGCAGGACGGCCAGTCCAGGAGGCGGTGCCGAGACATAGCCGATCAGCAGTACGGCGGTCGTCACACCGAGCGTCGTGAGGGGTGCGCGGCGCCGGAAACCCAAGGCGACTGCGGCCACGATCGATGCCGCAGCCGCCGCGACGAGCTGCTGGTCGCTCATCGGCATTTCCAGATCGTCCGGGATGAACGGCAACAACGCGAGCCACCCGACACCCAGGATGATCGGCAGCAGCCAGTTGCGGACGTGTTCCATCAGAGCCAAAGCATAGGGGTTCTCTACCCGGCGACCGGGCGTCTCTACCCAGCGATAGAGGCGGCGATCGTGCTTCCGGCCGACGCGGATCCGGCCGCCCGTCAGCATCCTTGAGCTATGACCATCACCCATCCGGCAGCGCCCGCCCCGGCCCCGCAGACCGCCGAATCTGTCACCTACGATCAGCTCGCCCGGGTGACCGGACGGCATGACTGGTGGCGGCCGATCATCGGCACGTTCGTCCTGCTCGGCTTGACCGTCGTCGGGATGATCCTGGTGTTCGCGCGGTTCGAGTCGATCGCTACGTCCCTGGACTTCCCGATGGACGCCGACGGCATGCGAATCTACGACGACCTGACCGAGACCGCGTTGAGTCTCGCGACGATCGCGATGGGGTTGCCGGCGCTGGCCTTGACGCTGTGGTGGTTCCAGCGGCGGACGTGGGGATCCGTCACCTCGGTGACCGGCCGGCTCCGGCGGTCCTGGCTGGCCGGCTGCTTCGCTGTCGCGCTGGTGGTCTTCGTCATCAGCGCGGTGATCATGGGGGTCGTGGGTGCCCTGACCGAGCCCGAAACGACGACGTCCGAGGACGTCTGGGTGGGTTGGGGAACGTTCGCCGTCGGGCTGCTCATGCTGCTCTACTTGGTCCCCCTACAGGCTGCGGCCGAGGAGTTCCTCTTCCGCGGCTGGTTGCTCCAGGCAACTGGCTCGTTCCTGCGCAACCCGATCCTGATCGTGATCCCGCAAGCCCTGCTCTTCGCCGCGGCCCACGGCTGGGGCACGGTCTGGGGTTTCATCGACCTCACCGTCTTCGGCGTCGTCGTCGGCTGGCTCACTATCCGCACCGGCGGTCTCGAGGCCGCAATCGCCTTGCATGTCACGAACAACTTGACCGCGTTCATCATGTCCTCGATGTACGTCGGCGGTCTCGCCACCGACGAGACGGCGGCCGACATGCCGTGGCAGTACGCCCTCGTCGACATGGGCATGATCGTGCTCTTCGCCGTACTGATCCTCCAGCTGGCCAAGCGCTTCAAGCCAGCCGTTCAGTTGAATGCGTCGGCGAGCAGGTCGTAGGCCGGAGGCGGCGGGGTGTCATCGGTGGTGGTTGTGACCGAGAGAGTGAGCTGGTGGATGGCGTCCGCGGAGTGGTAACTCCAGGTCCGGTAGCCGAAGATGCCGCCGGAATGGCCCCAGAGGGTCAGGTTCGGAAGAGCGATGCGGCTGAGCCCCAGGCCGCTGCCATGCCAGGCGTCATCGGTGAGGATCGTTGTCTGCATGGCTTCGAGCTCGGCCGGACGGAGGAGCTTGCCGGTGAGGAGAGCGGCGTAGAACCGGTTGAGATCGCTGGCGGTGGAGACGAATTCGCCGGCGGCCCAAGCTTGTGACGCGTTGAAGTCGCTGATATCGACCAGTTGGTCGTCGACGGTCAGGTAGCCGCGGGCGTGCGGCTCCGGAAGCGTCGCGACATCCCCCGGCGCACCAGT
Source organism: Kribbella albertanoniae (assembly GCF_004348455.1). Lineage (GTDB taxonomy): Bacteria > Actinomycetota > Actinomycetes > Propionibacteriales > Kribbellaceae > Kribbella > Kribbella albertanoniae. Next base: position 739 of record NZ_SMKA01000366.1, on the reverse strand, counting down.
TTGCTGCAGGTCCAACGGATGAAGGATCCGGCTCTCGATCTCGGTTTCGAACGACTTGCTGGTGGCGGCTTCGATGATCAGGCCCAGCACGAGGTAGTTCGTGTTGGAGTACGAGTAGGTCGCCCCGGGCTCGAACGACAGCGGCTGTACGGCGGCGCTGTCGACCGTGGCCCGAGGATCCCAGTGCACGAAGCGATCCCGGATGACTCCGGCCGTATCCGGGAGGTCTTTGGTGTAGTCGTACAGACCGCTCGTGTGGTTGAGCAGCTGGCGAAGGGTGATCGCCTTCCCGGCAGGAACGACACCCGGCAACCAACGGTCGACGCTGTCGTCCAGCGCCAGGACTCCCTCACCGACCAGTTGCAGTACGACGGTCGCCGTGAACGTCTTGGTGACACTGCCGATCCGAAACGAACCAGCCGGGTCGACCGGAATCGCCGTACCGATTTCTGCAACTCCACTCGCGCCCACCCAAGGCCCATCGGCGTCCTGGTAGTGCAGGAGAGCGCCGGCCGAACCGGAAGCAACCAGGGAGTCGAGGAACTTCTGCAGGTTTCGCATCCCCCAAACCTAGAGGGTGACGTCCGGTACTTCGAAGGTTTGGATCGTGTTGGGTTCGAACCAGGACCAGAAACGGGTGCCGTGCATGGTCGTGTCCTGGGCGGATTGGTAGTGGGTGGTGCCGGGGGTGGTGGACCAGCGGGGGATGGGCGCTCCGTCGGTGGAGGGTTTGCTGAAG
>NZ_SMKA01000365.1 GCF_004348455.1 Kribbella albertanoniae | reverse complement strand
CGCCACCCCACCGCTCCCCACGCCGACTCCCCCGCGTAGTAGCCCTGGGCGATCAGGCGGACCAGCCACGCCCCATCGACATCCGCGAGCACCGCCTCGAGCGCCTCAGCCGCTGGCGCGCGTAACGCCTCCCCCGCGACCGCCAGCGCGCGGTCCATACGGGGCTGCCAGTCCGGCCGGTCCACCGTCAGCACCCGCTCAATGAACTCCACCGCGCCCGCCTCCGCAGCAGACGGACTGTCGTCGGCCGGTACGGCGAGTTCGGCCAGCCGCTCGAACACCTGCCGCTGCGTTTCGGTCAGCACGTCCAGCCCTCCACAGTTTGTACTTGCCGGTCCATTTTCTCCGAGGAACGCTGGAGCCATGGCACTCGACAACTATTACCTGCTCGGCCGCTCGGGCCTCCGCGTCAGCCGGCTGGCCCTCGGCACGATGAACTTCGGCACAGGTGGATTCCATGCGCCCTACGGCCGCACCGCCGACCAGGCCGGCGCCCTCTTCCACACCTATGTCGATGCCGGCGGCAACTTCATCGACACCGCCGACTTCTACACCGCGGGCGAGAGCGAGCAACTCCTCGGGAAACTGATCTCAGAGAGCGCTCTCCGGGATCGCATCGTGCTCACCAGCAAGTTCACCAACAGCGTCGACCCCGGCAACCCGAACGCCGGCGGCAACGGCCGCAAGCACATGATCCGCGCGGTCGAGGACTCGCTGCGCCGGCTGCAGACCGACTACCTCGATCTCTTCCTCCTGCACACCTGGGACCGTGTCACCCCGATCGACGAGGTCCTGCGCACGTTCGACGACCTCACCCGCGCCGGCAAGATCCGGTACGCCGGACTGTCCGACGTACCGGCCTGGTACGCCGCTCGCGCGCAGAACGACGTCGTACCGATGGTCAGCCTGCAGCTGCCGTACTCGCTGGCGGAGCGGACCATCGAGACCGAGCACGTCGCGATGGCCCAGACGCTCGGTCTCGGCATCACCGCGTGGAGCCCGCTCGCCAGCGGATTCCTCACCGGGAAGTACCGCCGCGACGAACTCGAAGGCGTTACCGGAGAAGGGCGTCTGACCGGAGAGAGCGCTCCCTCGCGTTCCTGGAGCGATCGGCAATGGGACCTGCTCAAGACCCTCAGAACAGTGGCCGACGAGCTCGGCGTCACGATGGCACAGGTCGCGGTGAACTGGGTCGCGACCCAACCCGGCGTCGCGTCCGCGATCGTCGGGGCGAGCTCGCCGGAGCAGCTCACCGCGACGATGGCCGCGCTCGACTTCACCATCCCGGCCGCGCTGCGCGCCGACCTCGACGCGGCGAGCGCCGTACCGGCCGAGTCCGTGTACCGGATGTTCACGCCGGAGTACCAAGGCTGGTTGGTGAGTGCAGGTACGAAGGTTGCCGACAAGCCTGCTGGTTACCAACCGCCGGTCGTCAACTGGTCTTGACGCGCAGGTAGTCCAAGCAGAGATCGAGGGCGTACTCGAGATGCTGGGCCGAGCCGGACGACATCAGGATCGCGACACCGCCCTGGATCGCGGCCATCAACGCGCCGGCGGCCCGGTTCGCGTCGACATCGGCGCGAATCTCGCCAGCGGCCTGCATCTGATGGATCCCGGCCTGCAACGCCTGCTGCCATTGCGTCAGCAGCTTCCCGGTGACCACCTGGGCCGCGGGCGTGTGCCGCCCGATCTCGGTGATCAGTACGCCGAGCGGGCAGTGCACGCCCTGCCGCCGGTACTTCTCGACCAGCACATCGCGCCAGTCCTGCCAGGCATCCCAGCTCGTCAACTGGCCGAGCTGCGGCTCCTGATCCTCGATCACTCGCTCGGCCTCGCGCTCGGCAACCGCCAGTAGCAGTTGCTCCTTGCCGTCCGGGAAGTAGTGGAACAGCTGACTCTTCCCGGTCCGGCTGCGCCGGCCGACGTCGTCGAGCGTCACCGCGGCGATCCCCCGCTCGCGGATCTCCAGCGCGGCCGCAGCCACGATTCGGTCCCGGGTCGCCTTCCCTTTGGCAGTCAGCACGACCTCGACTGTACCGACTGGTCCAGAACCACGGAGGCCGGTGTACGGCGCGGGTTGTTGCGGGGGCGCGGCGATCTGACGAGACTGACCCGGTGAGAGAGGCTGACCGGCGATGGTGACGACGATCGGGGTGGTCGGGCCGTCGGACCTGGTCACCTCCACGTGCAAGATCATCGGATCCCAGCGCGGTATCGAGGTTCTGCCTCTGAAATATCGCCGGGAGACCGATACTCCGAAGGTGCTGGCCGCGGCGCCACCGAGTGTGGACGCGTGGTTGTTCACCGGTGTCGTCCCGTACCAGATCGCCGCGGCGAACGACCTGCTCGACCGCCCGGCGACCCACGTCGAGTACACCGGCGCCACGCTGCTACGGGCACTGGTCGAACTGCTCGGCGACGGCCAGGACATCAAGTCGATGAGCATCGACGTACTAGACGAGGCCCAGGTGCACGAGACGCTGGCCGAGGCGGGTCTGCCGACCCGCGGGGTCAAGGTGCTGCCGTACCGCCCGGGGCTGAGCTCGGACGACGTACTGGAGTTTCACCGGAACGCGAAGGCAACGGTGGCGATCACCTGCCTGCGGTCGGCGTACGACAAACTGCGGTCCGAGCAGCCGACCATCCGGCTCGCGCCTTCGATCCACTCGGTGCGCAGCGCGCTGAACGGTCTGCTGCTCGTGCACGACGCGTTGCGCAGTGACGACGCCCAGATCGCGCTCGGGCTGGTTGAGATCGCTGCGGCCGGAGAGAGCGCTCTCCGGCGCGAGGCCGGGTCGCTCGGCGGCAGCGTGATCCCGTACGACGACAAGCGCTATCTCGTGATTGCCACCCGCGGACCGCTGGAGCAGGCGACGGCCTCGTTCACCGAGCTCGGGATGCTGACCCGGCTGAAGGAGCAGTTCGGGCCGGTGCGGATCGGGTTCGGGATCGGCGGTTCCGGGATCGAGACCGAGGCGCTGGCGCGGCGAGCACTTGGGCGCGCGAAGACGGCTGGGCGCACTGCGGCGGTCGTTTCGCTGCGCAACGACATCGATCTGATCCTGGTCGGTGGCGCGACACCGCGGGCGCAGCAACGGTCGAAGCTGCAACTGCTTGCGCAGCGGGCCGGGTTGTCGAAGGCAACACTCGAGCGGCTGCAGGAGCTCGTGCATTCGGAGCCGGAGGACGGGGTGACCACGCGTTCGGTGGCCGATCACCTGGGGATCCAGCCGCGAACGGCGCGTCGCGTACTGAACCGGCTGGAGCGGGCCGGCCTCGCCGACGCGACCGGCACCCAGATCGGTACCGGCAGCGGCCGGCCACTGGTCGTCTACCGCGTCCACCTCTGATCCAGTAGGGTCGGTGGTAATTACAGCCATGACCGTAATTACCACCGCGGAGGCTTTGTGTCCGAGCTAGCCGTCAACGGCGGGACCCCGGTTCGATCCACTCCCCTGCCGTCGGTTTTCAACGCCGCCGGACGACGCTTCGGCGACGAGGAGGTCGCGGCGGCCGAGCGAGTGCTGCGCAGCGGCATGCTGTCGGCCACCTGGGGTACCGAGGTGCGCGCGCTGGAGCGGGAATTCGCCTCGTTGCTGGGCGCGGGTCATTCCGTTGCCTGCAGCTCCGGTACGGCGGCGCTCCATCTGGCCGTGGCCGCGGTGAACCCCGAGCCGGGCGACGAGATCATCACGACGCCGATCAGCGACATGGGGACGGTTTTCCCCATCATCATGCAGAACGCCGTACCGGTGTTCGCGGATGTGGATCTGACCACCGGGAGCCTGGATCCGGCCGCTGTCGAGGCTGCGATCACGCCGCGGACGAAGGCGGTCCTGGCGGTTCACCTGTTCGGCAAGCCGGCGCCGATCCGCGAGCTGCGGGCGCTGTGCGACAAGCACGGTCTACTGCTGATCGAGGACTGCGCGCAGGCGTATCTCGCGCCGGTGGGCGACGTCTACGCCGGACGTGTCGGCGACATCGGCTGCTTCAGTCTCCAGCAGTCGAAGCACATCAGCGCGGGTGACGGCGGGCTCGTGATCACCGATGATGCCGCGCTGGCGCGGCGGATGCGGCTGTTCACCGACAAAGGCTGGCCACGGGACACCGACGAGCGCACGTACCTGTTCCTCGCCTTGAACTACCGGATGACCGAGCTGACCGCGGCGGTCACGCGGGTTCAGTTGACCCGACTGGCCCAGGTGGTCGACGACCGCCGTACCGGGGCCGCGAAGCTCACCGCCGGGATCGGCGATCTCATCGGTCTACTACCGCCGCGAGACGATGGTGATCACGTGTACTGGCAGTACCCGTTGCTGCTCGACGGCAACATCCATCCCTGGGCGGCCGCTCTCACCGCCGAAGGTGTCCCTTGTACGCCGGGCTACCTGACCGAACCGCTGTACGCGGCGCCGGCGATCCGCTCGAAGGTCACGTACGGCGGATCCGGCTTCCCGCTGCGGGATGTCGAGTATCCACCTGGGCTGTGCCCGAACGCGGAGACCCTGATCAACGACCGGCTCGTCGTGCTGCCCTGGAACGAGAACTACAGCGGCGCCGACGTGGACGATATCGTCACCGCGATCCGCAAGGTCCACACCGCCCTGGAGTCTTGATGACCGACGCGCCTTTACTGCTCGACTGCGACATCCTGGTCGGGCACGACGTGACGACCGGGCGCTGGAGCCGGCCCGAACGGGTGCAGGAAGTGTTCGCCGGGACCGGGATCTCCGGTGGGCTGGTGTCCTCGTTGCGGGCGGTCCACTTCGACGTACCGTCGGGGAACGACGAGGCCCGGGTAGTGGCCGAGGGCAACGGCTGGACGAGTTGCCCGGTGCTCGATCTGCGGGATCCGCTGGGTGCTGAGCGTGAGCTGGATCGGCTGCTGTCCTCGGAGCGGCCGGCCGGAATCCGGTTGGCGCCAACGGCTCAGGCGGTCGAGCCGTCGTACCCATCGTTCGGGCATGTGGCGCGACTCGTCGTGGCGGCCGGGCTCACGTTGTTCGTGGAGGGCGACGTACGGGTGGTTGGTCCGGCGCTGCGGGATCTCGGGGCGCGGGTCGTGTTCCTGGACACACATTTCTACTACCTGGGTGACTTCGTGCTGCTGGCTCGCGCGGAGCCTGGGTTCCATACCTCGACCCGGATGCTGACCGGGCCGGATTCGCTGGAGATCGTCGCCGCCGAGGTCGGCGCCGGCCGCCTCGTCTTCGGTACCCGGACGCCGTTCCACGAGACCTACTCGGTGCTCGGCCGCCTGCTCAGCTCGAAGCTGACCCCGGCCGAGATCGCCCAGGTGGGCAGTGCGTTCCTGACCAAGCTGCTGGAGCCGTGATGCTGATCGACGTCCACGCCCACTGGGGCCCGTGGTTCTTCTCGATGGAGGTCGGCCCGATCGAGGTCAACCTCGAGCTGATGGACCGCTTCGGCATCGACCTGCAGCTGGTCTCCTCGATCGAAGGCATCGTGTACGACGCTCCGGCCGGCAACCGCGCGCTCGCCGAGCAGCTCCCCGCCGACGACCGCCTCCGCGGCATGCTCGTGATCGACCCCCGCCGCCTCGACGAGGCCCGCACCGACCTCCGCGACCTCGTCGTCGGCAACAGCCGCTGGGTCGGCGCCAAGATCCACACCGAGTACAGCCGCACCCCGATCGCCACCCCCGCCATGCAGGCCGCCATCGAGCTCACCACCGAGTACGGCCTCCCCACCCTCGTCCACACCTGGGGCGACACCGTCCTCGACCTGGCCGACCTCGCGGCCCGAGTCCCCGAGTCCCGCCTGATCGCCGGTCACATGGGCGCCGGCGCCTGGCGCCAGGTCCCCGAAGCCGCCCGCCGCGCCGGCAACCTCTGGTTCGAACCCTGCTGGTCCGCCCCCGACGCCGACCGCATCCGCTGGATCCTCGACCGCATCGGCCCCACCCGCCTAATGTTCGGCACCGACGCCACCCTCATCGACCCCTCAGTAGCCCTGGGCGCCCTCACTGCCGCCGCCCTGACCCCCACGGAGTCTGAAGCCGTTCGCTGGCAGAACGCGACAACCCTCTTCGCCCTCTGACCGCCCAGTCAGGGAGTACGGGTCGGGGCGAGGAAGACGATGATGTCGGTTTCGGGGCCGTGGACCGGGGGTTCGGTCCAGCCGATGCGGCGGTAGAAGGCAAGGGTGTCGAAGTTCTGGTTCCAGGCCAGGAGCCAGGCGCGGGGATGCTCCGCAGTGGCCGCTTCCAGCAGGCGGCGGCCGAGACCGGTCCCCCGCGCCTGAGCCAGCACGCCCAGCTCGTCGATCTCGAGCGCGCCGACCAGCAACTCGTCGACCTGCTCTGCCCCGAGCCGCTTCAGCACAGCGCCGTACGAGCGATCCGTCCGGAACGGCGCAGGTGTCGTCCACCCGGTGACGAATCCGGCGATCCGCCCGTCGGCCGACCGCTCGATCCACGCCTGGAACCCGGCGCGCCGTACATCACCTTCCAGCCGTTGCCGGAAGGCGGCGCGGGTCTCCGCCGGGTCCCGGTGCTCGAACGGCGGTGCCGTGAACACCTCGACGTACGCCTCGGTCAGTTCGTCCGCGATCTCGAGAAGGTCCGCCCGGTAGCTCTGCACCCGAACACGGTAGCCGGGGCTCACCCCGGCGTCGCGGAGATCGTCTCCAGTTCGGCGCGGAACTGCGGCAGCATCCAGCGCAGCGGCTGGTCGAGCACCCGCCCGATCGTCGACTCGTCCACCTTCAGCAGATTGGCGATCCGGGTGAGCGCATCCGGTTCGTCGGTGGCCGCGTACAGCAGGTGGACGACCTCGTGCCGGTGCGCGAAGACGGCCAGGGCCGCAGCCGCCAGGCCGGCATCGATCGCGGGCGGATCGCTGGTTTCGGTCTCATGAGTCATTTCCCCGTTGACTGTCACGCCCTTCACAACCTGACGAAGCACCCATCGGTTACGACCCGGGTAGCCAGCCGACCTTCCCGATCAGGTACGTCGCCCCGACCAGCGCCACGATGTCGATCACCGTATGCGCCACCACCAGCGGCATCACCCGCCCCCACCGGCGGTAGAGGTAGCAGAAAATCACCCCCATGATCACGTTTCCGGCGAACCCGCCGACCCCCTGATACAGGTGGTACGACCCCCGCAGCAGCGCGCTCGCCGCCGTACTCCGCCCGACCGACCACCCCAGCTGGTCCAGCCGGCGGTTCAGGTACCCGAGCACGATGACCTCTTCGAGTACGGCGTTCTGCGCGGCCACCGCGATCAGAATCGGGATCCGCCACCAGTGATCCGGCAATTGCGCCGGATCCACGCTCAAATTGGCCCCGGACGCGTAAGCCAGCAGGTAGAACCC
>NZ_SMKA01000364.1 GCF_004348455.1 Kribbella albertanoniae | reverse complement strand
CTCCCCCACCAACTGCTCATACGCGAGCGCCACGTTCACGATCCCGCTCTCCACCGGAATCTCGGCATTGTTGGCCCGCCCATGCCGATACGGATCATTCGAGTGCCGCACGATCTCCGCCACGTGATCCAGCACCCCCGACCGCTCAATCACCGACGCCCCGATCTCCGCCGCCCGCTGCCGCTCCTCCCGAGTCCGCAGCAACGACGCCCCACCCGGCGAAGGATCCGCCAACGCCAACTGCCCCACCCCCGACAACAGCGCCGCATACTCCAACGCCTCCATCCGAGGCGGCGTCAGGCCCAGGTCATAGCCCATGGCAACCGCCAGCTGCGCCGTCCGAGCGTTCTGCCCCGGCGAACTGAACCCCGCAATCTCAGTACTCCGAGCCATCGAACGCACAGTCGTCCGATACGTCCGCTGCGCCGAAGCAAACCGCCGAAACGCAAACTGCGTCAGCAACAGCGGCACGACCACCAAGGGCACCGCCCATAGCCCGATCAACGACGTACCAGCAGCCAGCATCACGCCGCTCAGGGCCATCGCCATACCGATCCGGCCCATGACAGCAAGCTCGTCGCGCAACGCCGCCGGGAAGGGAATATTGAGCCGCTCCGTCGCCTGCCCCGCCCCGACCAGAGCATCGATGAACCCGGCCGCCAGCACCCCTAGAACCATGGCACCGATCAATGGAATGCCATGGCGCCAGGAGCCGTCCCAGTCCAAATCGCTCGGTGTCACGGCCGCGAACACGGCTGCCGCACACCAGACCGAGATGACGCGCCGATTCGACACCACCAGATCCCACCGGAGACCGGCGATCGCCAGTGGCGCGATGCCGGCCAGAGTCGCCAGCCACGTCACGGCGATGATCTGGGCCAACTCGGGCGGGTCTGCCAGCGACGGTCCCCGCAACATCACATAGGCCAGGGCCGCGCTGGTCGCGATCGGAGCCCGATTCTTGCTGCGGTCGACCCGGAACTGCACCATCTCGCCGATGGCGATGAGCAGGCCGAAGACCACTGCGAACGCCCACTCCGTCACGCCGTGCCGCACCGTGATCAGCAGCCCGACGACTCCGATCACAGAGCCGGCGCACAGGATCACTGCGCCACTGCCGAGCTTCCTCGAATCGAAGCTCTCATCGAGGCTCATGCGGGACCTGCTGCCGATCCAGAGGCGCCGCCGCCGCTGTCCAGGCTGAGGTCATCGTGGTCCACTCCGGCCTCGACCGTCTCGTCCGGCGCCGGCTGTTCCTTCCGTGCGGCCGTCCAGCCCTGGGACCGAATCACTGTGATGAAAGCATCGACGAGCTGCGGATCGAAGTGGCTCGTCCGGTCCTTGTCCAGGATCGCCAACGTCTCCTCGACACTGCGGGCCGGCCGGTACGAGCGAGTCGACGTCAACGCGTCGAATGCGTCCACGATCCCGATGATCCGGGCGAAGTACGGAATATTCGTGCCACTGAGACCGGCCGGATAACCAGTTCCGTCGTATTTCTCGTGATGGTGAAGAACTGCCGACTTCACTTCTTCCAGAAACGGAATGTTGCCGATCAGCTCGACCCCGCGAGCGGGATGCAGCCGGACCGCATCCATCTCGGAATCGTTCAGCCGTCCCGGCTTCCGGATGATGCTGGTCGGTACGCCGACCTTGCCGACATCGTGCAGCAGGCCCGCATGCTCGAGCGCCTGCTGCCGGTCCTCGGGCAGCTTCAGGAACTTGCCCACCATGCCCACACCTTGACTGACTCGCTCAGAGTGGCCACGGGTGTAGAGGTCCTTGGTCTCGATGACCTGGATGAAGGCGCGCATCGCCGCCTCCTGCGCCCGTCGCTCCGCCTCGTCCTGGGTCAGCGCCCAGCGGGCCACGATCAGCGGCACCATGACCAGCAGCCCGGCGACGATCCGTAGCCCACCGGTCCAGGTCATGGCCATCAGCACACCGAGGCAGCTGTAGCCGAGCATCGGTAAGGCAGTGGATCCGACGACATCGCGGAAGAAGAACACGACGACCTTCGCCCCCCGCTCGAGACCGAGCACGGCGGCCATCATCACTGCGTTCGCGCCCTGATGCAGGAGACCGGCCACCACCACGGCCAGGATCGCCTGGGGGGCCTGGTCAAGCGCTGCGTCGCCGGTAGGCCCGTCCAGCAGGCCGTAGCCGAGCGCGCCGGCAGCAGCGGTCAGAATCCACTGCGAACTGTTGTAGAGGCGCTTCATCATCGGGACGTTGCGCGGCTGTGCCAGCGATGCCACGCCCGCGACGACGACGGCGGTGGACGGCCCGCAGATCACGTACACCGACATGATGACGATCGTCGCCATGCTGGCGCCTCTGGCCGGGCCGTGCGGAAATCTCAGGGTGCTCGCGACGAGCGCGACCACGCAGAGCTGTGCAGTGGCTGGAATGTCGTCGACCTTGCGGATCGCGATCAACCAGACTGCGAGCGCGACGAACGAAGCCGCTGTCACCAGAAGGCGAAGCGCCGAACGGTGCAACGTCGTCGTCATCACACGCCTTCAATAAGAGTCACCACTCCCAGATTGACGTGCCCATGGTAAGCCACCTCCGATCAGCGGCGAAGTCTTGAACCGAAGCTGGTTCAGGGGGGCTAGACAGCGCATCGCTGACTCTTCTGAATTTTGCTCGCGCGGGCCGCGCCGAAACACTGTAAGCCAGACCGTGACCCACCGCCGGACACGAGCAACCGTGCGTGGTATGAGAGACTGTGACTCTTTGCAGTTGTTTCTAGGAGGCTTTGAAATGGGCAAGACCGGCCGCAAGCGTCGTGCGCGCAAGAAGAAGGGCGCGAACCACGGTAAGCGCCCCAACGCCTGACGTCAGGCGACTACGCAAAGCGAGGACCCCGGCCCAAAGCCGGGGTCTTTGCAATTTGGTCACAACACACTGCAGACCACCTTTCACAGAGGTCCTGTATTCGGAGCGTCTCCATCCGCATACTGAATGCGATCTTCAAACGCTCGTTGGGCTATTCTTTTGCACGAAATCGTGCGGGAACGTAAGGCGTCCCAACCGACCCCGGACCAGCTCCTCAGCGACCCGGGTGTGGATAACTCCAGCGAACCGTCGGTGGAGACTCCTATTGTTAGCCCCGGACCACCCGCCCTGGCCGTCACCCAGGAGTGGGCTGATTGCAGGAGGGAGGTGGGTCAGCTGACCGGCGAGAGCTTGAGTGATCTACTGCGCAAATACCGGGGCCGCGCCGGGCTGACCCAGGCCGCACTTGCGGCCAAGGCCGGATTGAGCGACCAGGCCATCAGCGTCCTGGAGCGCGGCACCCGCCGCCGCCCACGCATCGACACCATCCGCGCCCTGATCAAGGTCCTTCGCCTCGACAAGGCCGAGGCCGCCGAATTCCTGGCCGTTGCACGAGGCAAGAGCCAGACCGCCGAGGCCGAGGAGCCGGACGTGTCCGGCTCCGACGCTCTGCCCATGCCCTGGCAACTGCCACCGGCCGTCTCCGACTTCACCGGCCGAACCGCCCAGATCGAGGCAATTCTCGATGTGCTGCGCGTCCAGGACGGCGTACCCAGCACGACCGTCGGCCTGGTGGCCGTGACCGGGATGGGCGGGATCGGCAAGACCACCTTGGCCGTCCAGGCGGCCCACAAGCTTGTCGACAGCTACCCCGACGGCCATCTCTACCTCAACCTTCGCGGGTACGGCCCCGGCAAGCCGGTCTCGACCACGGATGCTCTGCGGCAGCTGCTGCGGTCCCTCGGCACCGAGCCACAGCTCATCCCCGACGAGGTCGAGGAGGCCGCCGGGCTGCTGCGCTCGCAGCTGGCCGGACGGCGCGTCCTGCTGTTCCTCGACAACGCCGCCGATGCGGCACACGTGATGCCGTTGCTGCCCGGCAACCCGGGGTCGGCGGCAATCATCACCAGCCGAGGATCGTTGACCCCACTCCCGGGTGCCCGGCAGGTGCGGCTCGACGCGCTGTCGCAGTCGGAGTCCGTCGAGCTGCTGTCAGGTGTCATCGGGCAGTCCCGCATCGCTGCAGAGCCAGCGGCAGCGGACGCACTGGCATCATTCACCGGCCGCCTCCCGTTGGCCGTCCGGCTGATCGGCGGCCGCCTTGCCGCGCGCCCCAGCTGGCCGATCCAGCACCTTGTCGAGCTGCTCGAGGACGAGGATCGCCGTCTGGACACCCTCGGATCCGACGAGACCGGCGTACGCGCCAACATCGCGAGCTCGGTCGACTTCCTGCAGAACAGCGACCGCGCTCTCGATCGCGAGGCGGCACGAGCCTTGCCACTGTTGAGCATTCCGGATGGACCGGACCTGCTGACGGTTGTCGCGGCCCAGCTCCTCGACCTACCGGTGCGGAGAGCGAATGCGATCCTCGAGAGGCTCGCCGACCTGAACCTGATGGAGTCGGTCGCACCGGAGCGCTACCGATTCCACGATCTGATCCGCGCTTATGGTCGCGAGCTCGCTGACGAGACCCTGACCGTGTCCGATGATCACGCAGGTCTGGAGCGCTTGCTGCGCTTCTACATCGGCTGCGCGTGGCAATGTCACCTTCTGACGCACCCCACCAGTCCTCGGATGGCGCTCGCCAGCGTCCCTCCCGTGCGGATCTCCGCCCTGGCTGACCGGACGTCAGCTCTGGCATGGTTCGACGCCGAGCAACGAAACCTTATGGATCGCTTCATGCAGGCCGCATCGTCGGCGCTGGCCGGCTCGCCGATGCTGCCTGAGGTCGCACTCGCGATGTTCGGATATCACGAGTCGCGCCGGCGCTGGATGGAGATGGAGGAGATGGCTCGTGGAGCGGTCGAGCTCGCGACGAAGCTCGATCTTCCGCTGACGGCGGCATGGCTGCAGCACGATCGCGCCATTCCCACCGTCGAGAACGGACGGCTCGAGTCAGCGGCGCCGATCCTCTCCAAAGCCCTGACGATGTTCCAGGACGCCGACGACCTCACCGGACAGTCGCGCTGTTGCTCCTCGTTGACCTACGTACTGTCCGGTCTCGACCGCGTCGAAGAAGCGCTGGAGCTCGGCAAGCAGTCTCTGGAGCTCAGCCAGAAGGTCGGTGACGTGATTCTGGAGGGTGTCGCGCACACCGCCCTGGGCGTGCTCTACAACCGGGTCGGCGACTACGAACAGGCCGATAGCAATTTCGATCGAGGGATCCAGCTCGCTCAGCAGATCGGGTCGAGCCGGTCCGAGCAGAAGCGCAACGCCAACGCGGCCTTCTCGCACCTGCTGGCCGGCCGCTGGGCAGACGCCGAAAGGTACAACCTCGAGGCACAGCGCATCTCCGACGAGCTGGCCGACGACGTCTGCCGCACCGAGTCCATGCAGACCCGGGCGCTCCTCTTTGCTGCGCAAGGCAAGTACGCGATCGCAATCGAGAGCGCCGAGGCTGGTATCCATTTCGCGAGACGGTCCGCAGACAACATTCGCGAAGGACGGCTCTATTTGGAGCTTGCCAGAATCCAGGCAGCTGCCGACGACCGAACCGCCGCTATTCTCAATGCCACCCAAGCCGTCAGCAAGCTCACCCGAGTCTCACCGATCCACGAGAAATACGCCCGGGACCTCGTCGACCAGCTACGCCGCGGCGATCCCTACACCTACGCGTTCACCCATCACGCGATCTGAACCGGTCTACGGGACCGGTTCAGTCGGTGGTGGTGATCGTTGTCTCCACCTGGATCTGGGTGAGGCGGAGGAGGATCTTCTGGCGGAGGGCATCGGGGGCGTGGTCGGAGCCGCAGGAGCGGTGGACCAGCTTCTTGATGCAGCGTTCCAGGTCGTACTCGTCGAGGCAGGGGGCGCATTCCTCGAGGTGCTGCCGGATCTCCTCGGTGCTCGCGCCTTCGATCTCGTTGTCGATGAAGACGTAGACCCGCTGGAGGATCTCGTTGCAGTCGACGTCGTGGTCCTCGCCGCAGCTCACGACTCCTCCTTCTTCGCGGTCGCGTCGTCGTCCGAGGCGGCGATCAGGCCGCGGTCGCGGGCGTAATCGGCCAGCAGCTCACGCAGCTGGCGCCGGCCACGATGCAGGCGTGACATCACGGTGCCGACCGGCGTACCCATGATGTCGGCGATCTCCTTGTAGGCAAAGCCCTCGACATCGGCCAGGTACACGGCCAGGCGGAAGTCTTCGGGGATCGACTGCAGGGCCGACTTCACGTCGGAGTCGGGCAGGTGCTCGAGAGCGACCGCCTCGGCCGACTTCAGGCCGCCGGGGGTGTGGGACTCGGCGGCGGTGAGCTGCCAGTCCTCGATCTCCTCTGTCGGCGACTGCGTGGGCTGGCGCTGACGCTTGCGGTACCCGTTGATGAACGTGTTGGTCAGGATCCGGTACAGCCACGCCTTCAGGTTGGTGCCGGGCGTGAACTGGTGGAACGAGCTGTACGCCTTCGCGAAGGTGTCCTGGACCAGGTCCTCGGCGTCGGCCGGATTACGGGTCATCCGCATCGCGGCGGCGTACATCTGGTCGAGGAACGGCAGCGCCTCGCGCTCGAAGCGCGCGGTCCGCTGCTCGGGTGTCTCGGTCGTGGTCGGTGTCGGCATCGTGATCGAGAATACCGGGGTCTTCCCAGCGTTCCGCGCCGGAGCCACACTCGTTGCCGTCATGCTCATCACAACAAGGCCCGGTACGGCGTAATTCCCCGCGCCGCGACGGTCAGCGGGTGACCACTATCCGGACACTTCCCGGACGACCCACTCGAACACAGCTTCGACCAGCAGGTCGTACGACTCGTCCTGGCTGAGCTCGGCCTTCTTCGGCACCTTGAAGGAGTGGTCGGCGTCCGGCACGACGGCCATCTCGGTCAGCGGCGGGAACTCATCAGGCGTCCCGAAGGTGTCCCGCTCCCCCTGCACCACGAACGTCGGCAACCCAGCACCCTGCAACTCGGCCACCCGCGACTTCTCCGGCTTGCCCGGAGCGTGCAGCGGAAAGGCAAGGGCCAGTACGCCGGACGCTCCCAAACTGCTCGCCGTCCGGCAGGCGACCCGCGCACCGGCACTCCGGCCACCGATCACCAGCGGCGTACGGATCCGCAACTGCCCCACGATCGCGATCCAGGCCTCGTCGAGGATCTTCGGCGCCGGCGCGAGCTTCTTCCCGGCCCGTTTCCACGGCTGCTCGATCAGGAACACGTTGATGTCCTGCTTCGGCAATCGCGCCGCCAGCGCCGCCAGATCAGGCGCCTCGATCCCCCCACCGGCCCCATGACCGAGCGCCAGCGTCGCCACCGGCCGCCGAGCCCGGTGCGCCACGATCCGCGCTTCCCCGTGCGGCGTCCCCACAATCCGTTCGTCGGTCACCCGCCCCATCCTGTCATCCGCAGCCTCCCCAC
>NZ_SMKA01000363.1 GCF_004348455.1 Kribbella albertanoniae | reverse complement strand
CGTCAGTCGAGTCTCCATGCGTCCCCCTGGGCGGGTGGAGTGAGGCCCACCCGCCCAGGGGGACGCATGGAGACTCGACTGACGCGGACCGGTCAGCGGTTGACCGGGCTGGCGATGCTGGTCGGTGTGAGTGTGGTGATCGGGACGATCGTGGTGGCTGCGGCCCGGCCTGCGCCGCCGGCTCCGGTGCCGCCTGCTGTGGCTGCGCCGGTGAAGACACCGTTGCCCACCAAGTACGTCGTACTGACGTTCGACGATGGGCCTGATCCGGCGTACACGCCGAAGGTGCTCGAGGTGCTGGCGAAGTACGAGGTGAAGGCGACGTTCTTCGAGGTCGGGAAGAACGTGGCGCGGCATCCGGAGCTGACCAAGCGGATCCACGCGGCCGGGCACGTCATCCAGAACCACACGTGGACGCATGCCGACCTCCGGCATCAAACCGCGGCCGGGTTCCGGAAGCAGGTCGGCGATACCGATCAGGCGATCCGGTCCGCGGCCGGGATCACGACGACCTGCCTGCGGCCGCCGTACGGCGGGGTGAGTTCGACCGTCCGGCAGCGGGCGAAGGAGCTTGGCAAGGAACTGGTGATGTGGACGATCGACTCGCGGGACTGGTCGAAGCCGGGTGCTGCGGTGATCGAGAAGCGGGTGCTGAGCAGCGTGGCGAGCGGTTCGGTGATCCTGATGCACGACGGCGGCGGGAACCGAAGTCAGACCATCGCGGCGCTCCCGAGCATCCTGGAGAAGCTCAAGGCGCAGGGATACGGCTTCCGCACGCTCTCGTGTTAGCCGAGTGCTTCGACCAGCGGTACGACGTCGGCGATCGACTCGACGATCCGCGTCGGCCGGTACGGGAACCGGTCGACCTCGTGCTCGCTGGTCGACCCGGTCAGCACCAGCACGCTGCGTAGACCGGCCTCGAGACCGCTGATGATGTCGGTGTCCATCCGGTCGCCGATCATCACCGCGGTCTCGGAGTGCGCCTCGATCCGGTTCAGGGCGCTGCGCATCATCAACGGGTTCGGTTTGCCGACGAAGTACGGCGCGACGCCCGTCGCGCGGGTGATCAGCGCCGCCACCGAACCGGTCGCCGGCAGCGGCCCCTCCTGGGACGGGCCGGTCGGATCCGGGTTGGTGGCCAGGAACCGCGCACCGTCCGCGATCAGCCGGATCGCCTTCGTGATCGCCTCGAACGAATATGTCCGGGTCTCCCCGAGTACGACGTAGTCCGGCGCGCGGTCGGTCAGCACGTACCCGACCTCGTGCAGGGCCGTGGTCAACCCCGCCTCCCCGATCACGTACGCCGTACCGCCCGGGCGCTGGTCGTCGAGGAACTGCGCCGTGGCCAGCGCGCTGGTCCAGATCGCGTCCTCGGGAATATCGATGCCCGCGGCAAGTAACCGGGCGCGCAGATCCCGCGGCGTGAAGATCGAGTTGTTGGTCAGCACCAGGAACTTCTTGCCCGAGCGTTGCAACGTCGCAATGAACTCGGCCGCGCCCGGGATCGCGCGCTCCTCGTGCACGAGAACGCCGTCCATATCGGTCAGCCAGCTCTCCACCGGCTTGTGGTCGCTCATCGGGCCATCGTAATTGTCGGAGGCGGCAGACAGAATGCGGACATGGAGCTTTCCGGGTATCGCGAGCTGTGGCGGACGCCTGGCGTGATGGGTTTGCTCGCCTCGTCACTGCTGGCCCGGCTGCCGGTGCTCGCGACCATGGTGCCGGTGGCGTTCCTGGCGAAGGACCTGAGTGGGTCCTTCCGCTGGGCGGGGGTCGTCGCGGCGGCGTACTCGATCGGGATGGCGATCGCCGGTCCGCTCTGGGCCCGGACAGCCGACCGGCGTGGGGCTCGTGGAGTGCTGCTGGTGACCGGCGTGTCGTGGAGCGTGGCCCTGTTCCTGGTGGCGGCCCTTCCCGATGGGCTCTATCGCTTGATGCCGGTCTTGACGTTTCTCGCCGGCGGGCTCGTGCCGCCGGTGATGCAAACCTTGCGGGCCGCGTGGCCGCGGGTGGTTCAGGGGCCGGCTCTGCGGACGGCGTACTCGCTGGATGCGACGGCCCAGGAATTGCTGTTCATCGTCGGCCCGATGCTCGGGGCAACGGCTGTGAGCGTGGCCAGCCCGCGGCTCGGCGTGCTGCTGGCAGCGTCGATGTCAGCCGTGTTCATCTGGTGGTATGCGCTCCGACAACCCCGGCCGCTCCCCCGCGACGCGGACGGTCCAGCGCCACTGACGGCAGGTCAGTTGCTCTGGCATCACTACCGCCTGCCTTTGATCCTGTCGTTCGGCCTGTGGATCATGGCGTTCAGCGGGATCTCACTGGGGATCGTCGCGTTCGCGGACGAGCACGGGAACCGGCTGATCGCCGGGATCATGGAGGCTGTCTGGGCGTTCGGCAGCCTGGTCGGCGGAGCGGTCGCGGGTGCACTGCCAGGGCGACGTACGTCGTACTTGTGGCGCAGGGCTGCCCTGGTCACGGCCGGGATGCTGTTGTGCGTGTTCGCAACCTGGTCGCCGGTGTCACTGGGAGTTGCCCTGCTGGTCTCCGGCGTGACGCTGGCACCTGCGATCGGTGCGCTGTACGAGCGTCTCGGTGCGCTGACACCGGATACGGTCCGGACCGAGGTGTTCGGCTGGATGGGCAGTGCGGCGATGGGTGGTGCCGCGATCGGGTCGGCGGTCGCAGGTGCGGTCGTCGAGAGCTTCGGTGTTCGCTACGTCTGGCTGGTCGCCACCGCACTCGCCGCGCTGTCGTTGGTGCTGCTGCTCAGGATCCCCCCGGAGCAGTCGGCCGCAGACGTGTCAGCCAGCGGCCTGCGCGGCGAGGGAGCGTAGCTTCTCGACCATCGCGTTCGGGTCGTCGGCGGCGTACACCGCGGAGCCGGCTACGAACACGTCCGCACCGGCCTCCGCGCACCGCTCGATCGTCTCGGCCGATACTCCGCCGTCGATCTCGATCCACAGGTCGAGGCCGTGCTTGACCAGCAACTCCTTGGTACGGCGGATCTTCGGCACGCACACGTCCAGGAACTTCTGCCCACCGAACCCGGGCTCCACCGTCATGATCAGGATCATGTCCAGCTCGGCCAGCAGGTCCTCGTACGGCTCGATCGGGGTCGCCGGCTTCAGCGCCATCGCCGCCCGCGCCCCCTTGGCCCTGATCTCCCGCGCTGTCCGGATCGGCGCCCGGCAGGCCTCCACGTGGAAGGTGACGCTGGACGCGCCCGCCTCGACGTAGCCCGGCGCCCAGCGGTCCGGGTCCTCGATCATCAGATGCAGATCCAGCGGAGTATCGGTCGCCTTGGCCAGCGACTCCACCACCGGCAGGCCCAACGTCAGGTTCGGCACGAAGTGGTTGTCCATCACGTCAACGTGCAGCCAGTCCGCATTCGACACGGCCGCCGCTTCGTCGGCCAGCCGGGCAAAATCCGCGGCCAGGATGCTCGGTGCGATCTGAATCCCCATGCGCCCAATCTATCCAGCCGTCTGCTGATAGCGAACCAGGAACGCCGGTCGCACAGCGGCCGTTCAACGAACATGGTGAACCTCACAAGCGCCTACGAAGAACTGGCGGATGCCTACCACGCGGGCGTCGGCGCCGGTTTCGACGATCCGACCTTCGACGCGCTGGTCGGCGATGTGAACGGTCAGCGCATTGCCGCGGTCGCCTGCGGTCAGGGTCGCGACGCACGACGCCTGGCCGAGCTGGGCGCTGAGGTGGTCGGCATCGACGCCTCGGCGTCCCTGCTGGCGCATGCGCGCAGACTCGAGCAGGAGTCGCCGCGCGGGATCGAGTACGTCCACGACGACGCGCACGAACTCCGCAGCATCCCGGACGCCTCGTTCGACGCAGTGGTCTGCCACATGGCCTTGATGGACATCCCGGAGCTCGAGCCGACCGTGCGGTCGATTGCGCGGATCCTCAAGCCTGGCGGGTCGTTCGTCGCGTCGATCGTGCATCCCTGTTACAAGACGCCGGCCGACGGTGAGCTGATCGACCACGTCGACGGAACGACGAGACGCATCGTCGGCCGCTACTTCGACGAGGGTCCCTACAACAGCGTCACGCGGCTGGAAATCCTGCCACGGGTCGCCTACCACCGGATGCTGTCGACCTACGTCAACACGTTGACTGCGGCCGGGCTACCCATCGTGAAGATGCTGGAGCCGGTCGGCGATCGCCCCGTCTGGCAGGCGGTACCCGGTCTGCTCTACTTCCGCTGTCAGAGGGCTTGAAGCCAACTGGTCGCGGCGGCCGCTGTCTCGACCACAGGCACGCCGAGCGGTGCGGCTGGGCGGTGGATCAGAACTACCGGCAGCTGGAGTTCGCGGGCCGCGGTGAGCTTCGCCTCGGTTTGCGGGCCACCGCTGTCCTTCGTGACCAGTACGTCGATCCGGTGCCGGCCGAGCAGTTCCAGTTCGGCGGCGACGTCGTACGGGCCTCTGTCGAGCAGCAGGGTGCACCAGGTCGGTGCGGGCTCGGGCGGGTCCACGCAGCGCGCGAGCGTCCAGAGGCCGGTGCTTGCGAACGTCTCCAGCCCCTGGCGGCCGATCGTGAGGAACACTCGCCCGCCAATCGACGGCAGGAGCTCAGCCGCGGCCGCCGCCGTGTCCACCCAATGCCAGTCGTCACCCGGCGTTGCCGACCAGCCCGGGCGTCGCAGTACCAGCAGCGGTACGTCGGCCTCCCGCGTGGCCGTGACTGCGTGCTCGGTCATCGTTGCGGCGAACGGATGGGTCGCATCGACGACCGCATCGACCGGGTGGCTCTGCAGCCACTCCGTCAGCCCTGTCACTCCGCCGAAGCCGCCGACCCGCACTGCGCCGTCCGGCAACCGCAGGTCCTTGGTGCGCCCAGCCAGCGACGAGGTGACGTCGATGCCGTTGGCCACCAGTTGCGCGGCGAGCTCACGCGCCTCACCGGTACCACCCAGCAGCAGGACCTTCATCGCTCACGCGTAGTCGAGTACAGATGGCTGTCCCGGAACTCGGTTGCCACCAGCACCTTCCCCACCACGATGACCGCCGTACGGCGGATGCCCGCAGCCTGCACCTGCTCCGCAATGTCGGCCAGTGTCCCCCGCAGCACCTCCTCGTCGTCGCGCGAGGCTTTGGCGACAACTGCGACCGGACAGTCGGCGCCATAGTTCGGCAGGAGCTCTTCGACCACGCGATCGATCTGCTGCACGGCCAGGTGCAGCACCAGTGTCGCCCCGCTCGCGCCGAGCGTGGTGAGATCCTCACCTGCAGGCATAGCCGAGGCACGGCCGCCGATCCGGGTCAGGATGACCGTCTGGCCGACCTCTGGCACGGTCAGCTCGCGGTTGAGGGTCGCAGCGGCGGCCGCGTACGCCGGTACGCCGGGTGTGACGTCGTACGGAATGCCGAGCGCGTCGAGGCGGCGCATCTGCTCAGCCATCGCGCTGAACACCGACGGGTCCCCGGAGTGCAACCTCGCCACGTCCAGGCCGGCCGAATGCGCGGCCGCTAGCTCAGCGACGATCTGATCCAGGTCGAGGTTCGCGGTGTCGACCTTGCGCGCTCCGAGCGGGCAGTGCTCGAGGAGCTCAACCGGCACCAGCGCACCGGCGTACAAGCAGACCGGCGACGCACTGATCAGGTCCCGCCCGCGGACCGTGATCAGGTCCGCCGCACCCGGCCCGGCTCCGATGAAGTGCACCGTCACTTCGTCACACTCCAGATCGTCACCGGCATCGCCGGACGCCACCCGGTCATCCCACCGACCGCTGAGGCCCGCTGCACGTCCAGCCGCACCAGATCACCACCCAGCTCCTGGTACCAGCGCGCAATCAGTACCTCGGTCTCCAGCGTCACGCCGTTCACCACCAACCGCCCGCCGGGCCGCAGCGCCGCCCAGCACACCTCGATCATCCCGGGCGCAGTCGCTCCGCCGCCGACGAACACCGCATCTGGTTGTTCCAGGCTGTTGAGTGCCTCCGGAGCCGAACCGTGGACCGCTACCACCTTCGCACCCAGCGCAGCGACGTTCCGCTCGAGTCTTTTGAGCCGCTCCTCGTCGCGCTCGACAGCGATCGCCCGGCAGGACGGGTGATGACGCGACCACTCGATCGCGATGCTGCCCGCTCCCCCGCCCACATCCCACAGCAACTGCCCCGGCACCGGCGCCAGCCGCGACAGCGTCACCGCACGCACCTCACGCTTCGTCAGCTGCCCATCACTCTCGTACGCCGCGTCCGGCAACCCAGGTGCCGTCGACAACACCGGTCCGTCCGCACAGTGCACTCCGATCACGTTGAGCGGGTCCACCTCACCAGCCCACGCCTCAGCCGTCGTACTGGTCACACGCTCGCCCGGTCCGCCCAACTGCTCCAGCACAGTGAACTCACTCGCCCCGTAGCCGCGCGCTGTTAGGAGCACCGCCACCTCACCCGGTGTCCGCGCACCCCAGCTCAGAACCACCAACCGCCGCCCCGGCTGCACCTGCGGATGGACCAACTCAGTCGGATGCCCCACCAGACTGACCACCTGCACCTGCTCCTGCGCCCACCCCAGCCGCGCACACGCCAGCGAAACACTCGACGGATGCGGAATCACCCGCACAGCACTTGCCCCCAGCAACCGAACGAGCGTCGTACCGATCCCGTGGAACGTCGGATCCCCACTGGCCAGCACACAAACCCTCCGCCCCCGGTACTCCGCCAGCAACCCCGGCAACGCCTCCGACAACGGCGACGGCCAGGCGCGGCGCTCCGCCGTACCGTCCGGAACCAGCCCAAGCTGCCGCGCACTCCCGATCAGCACATCAGCCTTGGCAATCACCTCCTGAGCAGCCGTCGACAGACCGGCCCACCCGTCCGCCCCGATCCCGACCACCTCAACCACCATTGCCAAGCACCTTCGTGACAGTGATCTCGATGACCACGCGCTGCGGATTCACCCGCGGCTCCTTGTACCGCCGCGCATACCGCCGCTCCGCATCCCGCACCCGCTCCGGCTCGTCCACCACCACCGCACGCCCCTCCAGCGTGCTCCACCGCCGCCCATCCACCTGCGTCACCGCCACCGCAGCACTCCCCAACCGCCGAATCACCCGAGCCTTGTACGACGCCCCCGAGCAAATCACCCGAGCCACCTCCGCCTCAGCATCCACCGTCACCCCCACCGGCGTCACATGCACAGACCCGTCCCCCCGCACAGTGCTCAGCACCCCCAGATGCCGCTCACTCCAAAACTCCACCAACCGCTCAGTCCAAAGCACCCAGCGATCGTAAACAGCCTGCCCCGCCCGGCGGATGGCCGGGCGGGGCAGTCAGGCGCTGGACCCCTCAGCCAGCGCGGTCTGGTTAGCCGATGTCTCGGTGGCGGAAGGTGGTTAGGCCGGTGAGGAGGAGGGCTGCGGTGATGGCGGTCAGGGCTAGGACGGGGGTGGTGG
>NZ_SMKA01000362.1 GCF_004348455.1 Kribbella albertanoniae | reverse complement strand
GGGTTCTGGGGGCGGACTGGCTGGCTCGGAGGGTGGGGAGGGTGCCGTCGAAGATCTGGCGGCCGTGGTCGATGACCATGACTCTCGTGCAGAGGGCTTCGATGTCGTCGAGGTCGTGGGTGGTGAGGATGACGGTGGTACGGCGTTCCGCGTTCACCTGGGCGAGGAATTCGCGCAGGCGGGCCTTGCTGATGACGTCGAGGCCGATGGTGGGTTCGTCGAGGTAGACGATCTCGGGGTCATGCAGGAGGGCAGCTGCGATGTCGCCGCGCATGCGCTGACCCAGTGAGAGCTGCCGGACCGGGACGTCGAGCAGGTCGCCGAGATCCAGCAGCTCGACGAACGTGGCGAGGTTCTCGCGGTGGCGAGCGATCGGGACGCCGTACATCTTCTGCAGGACGGCGAAGGAGTCCTTCAGCGGCAGGTCCCACCACAAGGTCGTTCGCTGGCCGAACACGACGCCGATCCGCTTGGCGAGTTTGAGGCGTGCCCGGGACGGGTCGACGCCGGCGACGCGGATGGTGCCGCCGCTCGGGACGAGGATGCCGGTGAGCATCTTGATGGTGGTCGACTTGCCGGCGCCGTTCGGGCCGATGTAGCCGACGACCTCACCGGGCTCGACGGTGAACGAGAGGCCATCGACCGCGCGGACCTCGCGCTTGGTCCGGCGGAGTCCGGTCCGCGAGGTGACGGTGAAGGCGCGGGACACGTCGGTGAGTTCGATGACTGGCATTTCAGCTCCCTGTACTGCGATAGCGACGAAGACCGGCGCGCCAGCCGAGGGCCGCGAACGCGACCATCACCGCGGCGGCGACCGGGGACAGCAGGCCGATCCAGGAGGGCAACCCCAGTGGAGGTTGCTTGTCCAGCACGAAGAGCACCGGATAGAAGTTCACGAACGCCAGCGGTACGACGAACGTCACCGCCCGCACCACGTCCTTCCCGAACGCGGTCAGCGGGTACTGCGTCAGCGTGCGACCGCCGTACGTGAAGGAGTTGGACAGTTCGGCGGAATCGATCGCGACGAACTGGAACGCCGCACCGAGCACGAAGAACGAGCCGAAGATGCAGGCGCCGGCGATGGTGCTGACGACCATCATGATGCCTTTGGCAACGGTCCAGTCGACGTCGAGCTGGGTCAGCGCGATCACCAGTACGGCGACCGCCTGTAGCACGCGGCCGAGCTTGTCGAGGCGGAACTCGTCCGCAGCGGTTTGGATGATCGCTGGTACCGGCCGAACCAGATACCCGTCCAGCGAACCCATCCGGATCCGCCGGCCGACCCGCTCGATCGACCCGGTGACCAGGTCGGCGATCCCCATCGTCAGTGAGGACGTTGCGTACAGCAACGCCATCTCGGCGAGCGAGAACCCACCGAACGCGTTGATATGACTGAACATCAGGAGCACGGCGAGGAAGTCGGTGATCGTGATCAGGATGCCGGTCACCATCAGCAGCACGAACGACGCCGGGTAGGCCAGGGTGGACCGGATCCACATCGCGGCGAGCATCCAGTACTGCCCCGGGGCCTGCAGGATTCGCTCAACCACCTTGGATCACCACCTTGCGCGTCGCTAGCTGGGTTACGAGTTGGCCGACCAGGAGCAGCACCAGGATCCAGCCGATCTGGAAGAGGAGCGCGCCCCCGATACCGCTCGGGTTCCGGCCGAGCCAGATGTCGATCGGCACCTGCAGCGTGGCCGCCCACGGCGTCGCCCGGACGAACTCACCGAACCAGCCCGGGAACACGACCAGCGGCAGAACCGCGCCGGAGAAGAACAGCGACACGAGCATCGCGGCCGCCTCGGTCCCCCTCGAGTCGATGATCCAGAACCCGGAGAGCGCGACCAGGTACCGGATCCCGAAGCTGACCAGGATCGCGAACAGCAGCCCGATCGCCACCGCCAGCCAGGCCTCAGGCCGGGAGGGAAACTTCAGGTCGAACACCAGCGCCCCGACCAGCAACGGGATCCCGCCCCGCACGATCAGCTGGAACATCGCCCGGCCGAGATCCATCGAAAGCCACCACAGCAGCAGGTGCGTCGGCCGGTACAGATCGACCGCGATCTCGCCGCTGCGAACCCGCTCCCCCAGCTCGACCGTCGTACTCGCACCGAACAGCCCGATCGGCAGCAACAACCCCTGCTGCAACCAAACGAACGTCAGCGCATCGTTGACGTCGTACCCACCGAGTCCCGGCCGTTCGTTCCACAACGTCAGATAGACACCGCACAGGATGAACCCGAACACCGAGTTGGTGAACGCACCGGAGACAGTCGCGATCCGGTACGTCGCAAAGCGCCGGAACGACCGCATTGCGATCGCCCAATAGACGCCCACGGCAACCTCCTCTCACACATCGAGGTGGTGTCCGAGGGCCCAGCGGCACGCAGAACTACCCCGAATCCATCAGGACCCGGGGGTTCGGACACCACTGTGGCAGGCATGAGTAACCCACGCCGTTCTGTCAAAGGAAAGGTGCCGACCGTACGACGCCCACATCCCACCCGTCAACCGGGTTAGCGTCGCGAAGAACACGCAGTAGTCCCACCGGAATCGTTTCCGACCACCTCCACCCGGCGTATCGGGCCACTACTACGTGTCCTTAGCGTCGGGTCCAGAGGTCGTAGGGAGTCCGGACGGGCGCGAACCCGGCGGCTTCGGCCAGCGCGACGGCCGCCGGGAAGCCATGGGCGAGGGCTGACGGGCTGTGCGCGTCACTGGCGAAGGTGATCGTTCGGCCGCCTTCGGCGCGCCACCAGCGCAGGATCTCGGCGTCCATTGGGAGCTTGGTGTTGAGCTCCAGCGCCTTGCCAGCGCCGGCCAGCGCCCGCAGGACTGTGCGGTACTCGTCCTCGAACACAGTGGGATCGAAGGGATCGCCCGGCCAGTAGCGGGCCGGGTAGTCGATATGGGCGAGGACGTCGAACCCGTCATACCGCTCGATCATCCGCAGCGTCTCGGCCAGGTACTCGCGGATGACGTCCGCAGCGGGGAGGTACTCGTAGGCCAGGGAGACCTCGCCGACGCCGGCGGGTGTACGCATCGAGTGCACCGCGGCGATCACCAGGTCGAACTCGGTCGCGCGAAGAAGATCTGCCACGGGACCGGGGTGCCAGTGCGGATCGCTCAGCTCGACCCCGGACCGGATCCGCAGGCTGGGGAACAGTTGCCGGCAGCGTTCCAGACGGATCCGGTACGACGGGAGGTCGAGCGCGGGTGGAGTCAGGACCTCGTGGGTGACCAGGTGCCGCCAGGCAGCCGGGAGGTCGGTGCCGGGCGAGACGTGCCAGCGGGTGAAGTCGGCGTGGTCGGTGAAGACGATTGCGGGGAGGCCGAGCTCGACAGCTCTCGCGCAGGTCGCCTCCATCGAACCGTCGGGGGCGTCCCAGGAACACTGGCTGTGCACATGACTGTCCGGGGGCAGCATCCGGTGATGCTAACCGGGCCGGCCGGAGACCCCTCAGGCTCCGGCCGGGCCGGGGATCAGTCGGACTCGAGGACTCGGGCTAGGAGGGTGGCGAAGGGGTCGGGGTGGGTTAGGTAGCCGGCGTGGCCGCCAGGGAAGGTGACGACGGGCCATCCCAGGTTCTCGGCGATCTGCTGGATGGGGCGGCCTGGGAGGTATTCCAGGGAGTCGGCGCCGGCGGCGGGGACGACCTTGGCGGCGGCTGCTTTCAGGGCGTCCAGGTCGGGCTGGTAGCGGGTGAACGGGAGGAGTTTGTGCTGGTAGAAGGTGACCGCGTTGGCCTGGAGGCGGCCGAACATCTCCAGTACCTCGGGCAGCATGTCCTCCGGCGCGGGCGGCTCATCCTGATCGGTGCCGATACCACGACTGAACAGGACGTCGGCCGCCTCGACTCCGTCGGTACGGAAGGTGTCGTAGACCTGCTCGAAGAACGCCCGGTGGTCGGTGGCATCCGGTAGTACCTCGACGGCCGGGGGTTCGTGAGCAACCAGCAGCCGGACCCGGTCGGGGTGCCGGCTGATCAGTTCGAGACCGGTGATCGCACCCGAACTGCTCCCGAACACGTACGCCGGTTCGCTCCCGCCGACCACGTCGATCAGGGCCAGCGCATCCTCGGCCGACTGGTCGACCCGCTCGTCAGCCGCAGCACCGTCGTACAAGCTGCGTGAGCAACCCCGCGGGTCGTACGCAACAACCGTGTAGTCCGCAGCGAGCCGGCCGACGATCCCGTCGAAGATCCCGGCATCGGTCCCGCCACCGGCGATCAGCAGCAGTACCGGCCCCGATCCCGTCACCTCGTAGTGCAACGTCGCACCCGGCACAGCCAGCTTGTTCACCGTCTTGGCACCCATCGCAGGCAACCCCTCTCACTAGTTGCCTCACCCTCCCCCGACCCACTGGCATCCCACGCACACACCGCTGGTACGACGTTGAGCCCGGCTCGCCTATCGCGGTCGGTGTGCATCCTCCGATGGACAGGACGTATGTGCCCACTGAGCGCCCCCGGCCGTGATGCCGAGCGTGGCGCCGGGACCCAGCACACCTATACGTCCTGTCGGTCGGCGGGAACAGGATGTGTACGCGACGAACAGCCGCGTCGACAGCTCCGGAAGGACGTCACCCGGCCTTGATGAAATCAGCCACCGCGTCCGCCACCAGCTGGACGGCGATCGCGCTCAGCAGCAGACCGGCGATCCGAGTCACCAGCAGTACGCCGTTCTCCCCCAGGATCCGCATGATCACGCCCGAGAACCGCAGGGTCAGCCACATGATCAGGTGGATCAGGATGATGCCGACGGAGATCGCGATCACGTCCGGCAGCCGACCGTCCGCGCGCTGCACGAACACCATCGTGGCCACGATCGCACCCGGGCCGGCGAGCAACGGCGTACCCAACGGGACGAAAGCGATGTTGACGTTCTTGGTCTGGACCGGGTCCTCGGCGGTATCGGTCAGCAGCTGCAACGCGATCAGCAGAAGCAGCAGGCCGCCGGCACATTGCAGCGCCGGAAGCGTAATACCGAGGTGGGACAAAATCTGCTGACCGAACGCCGCAAAGACCACGATCACACCGAACGCGACCAGCACCGCCTGCCAGGCCGCCCGCTTGCGCACCGCGCGGGACTGCCCCGCGGTCAGCGAGATGAAGACCGGCACCGTCCCCGGCGGATCCATGATCACGAAGAGCGTGACGACGACCGAGCTGAGCAGGCCGAGGTTGATGATGTCGTTCATGGCAGGTACGCCTCTGGAGCCTGTACGCCGGGTGCGGCGGCCGCATTGGCCTTCGCCACCTCGAGCAGCCGCTCGAACTGCTCAGGGTCGGTCGTGTTCACACCGAGATCGTGGTCGATCTTGCCGGCCCCGTGGTGGTCGCTCGACCCGGTCCGGATGATGCCGAGGTCGTCGGCGATCCGGGTCAGCGCGGCCCGGGACTCCGGCGAGTGATCCTGGTGCTCGACCTCGATCCCGGCCAGCCCGTGCTCACTGACCAGCTGCGCGATCATGTCCTCGGTCATCACCTTGTAACTGGACCGCCCCCACGGATGCGCGATCACCGGCACACCGCCGGCCGCGCGGACGAGGTCGATCGCGTGCCCGGGCTCGATCGCGTAGTGCGACACGTGACCCGCCCGGCCATCGGCCAGGAACCGGTCGAAGGCCTCGGTCCGGTTCGCAACGGTGCCGTTGGCAACCAGTGCGTCGGCGACGTGCGGCCGCCCGACGGACGGCGTACCGGTCGCTTGGGCGAGGACCTCGTCGACGGTCAGCGCGACGCCGATGCTGTTGAGCCGGGCAACGATCGCCGGAATCCTGTCAGTGCGGCCGTCTCGGACCGTCCGGAGTTCGTCGGCCAGCTGCGCCGACGACGGATCCAGCAGATAGCCGAGCAGGTGCACGCTGATCCCGTTGAGTTTGCAGGAGATCTCGATCCCCGGCACGAACCCGATCCCGAGCCGCTCGGCCGCCTGCCGCCCCTCCACCCAGCCGTCGGCGGTGTCGTGGTCGGTGAGCGCGATCACGTCGAGCCCTGCCTGCTGGGCGTGACTGATCAGGTCGTCCACCGGGTCGGTGCCGTCCGAGCGGTTCGAATGGGTGTGCAGATCGATGCGCACGAGCGGTCGGGATCCCTTCGCCGTACCTGATATGGACATCTGTCAGTGCAGATGCTATCCGCGATCGCCCCCGAAACCTGCCGGTTGTCCTACCCTGGGCCATGGAATCGCAGCGCATCGACTGTGTGGGAGCACTCGTGTACGACGAGCAACACCGACTGCTCGTCGTTCGCCGCGCCAACGATCCGGGTCGCGGACTGTGGGCCCCACCCGGCGGCCGCGTCGAACCCGGTGAGGACGATCCCACCGCCGTTGCCCGCGAAGTCGCCGAGGAAACCGGTCTCACCGTCGAGGTCGGCCGCCTGGTCGGCGAGGTCGAACGCGAAGCCCCACAAGGCCGTCTCTACGTCATCCGCGACTACGAGGCGACGCCGCTGGCCGGCACCCTCACCCCTGGTGACGACGCGACGGACGCCCGCTTCGTCACCCGCCCCGAGCTCCTCGCCCTCCCGACCACCACCCTGCTGATTTCCACGTTGGACCAGTGGAACGCCCTCCCGAGCTGAAACCTGTGGCATCCGGTACGCCGGTTCCGTGACACTGCCTTGATGGACCTGGCACAGGCGATCGAGGACAACACGGCCGAGTTGCTGATGGCGATGGGCGCGGCCGGTGGTGGTTCACAGCGTGATGACGCATCGGCCCGGTGGACGATCGGTGGGTCACCGCTCGACTATCACAACGCGGTTGTCGCGGCTGGTGGTGATCTCGAGCAGGTCGTCGCGGAATCGGCGGAGGAGTTGCGCAGGTACGGCGTACCTGGCACCTGGCATGTTGGCCCGTCGTTCCGTTCCGCCGAACTCACTGATCACCTGATCGCGGCCGGGTTCGCACCCGATGGCAGCGAGCCCGGGATGGCGGTTCGCCTCGACGAACTTCGCGCGCCGGCCGCCGTACCGGGGTTGGAGCTTGAGCGTGTCACCGACGATGCCGGGCTGGCGATCTGGGAACAGACGCTCGGCCGAGGCTTCGGCGAAGGTGAGAAGGAGGCCCACTGGGTCGCCTCCGTCTACCGCACCCTCGGCTACACCGACCCCTGGCGCCACTACGTCGCCACCCGCAACGGCTCCCCCGTCGGCACCATCACCATCTACCTGACGGCCTCCGTAGCCGGCGTCTACTTCGTCATGACCGTCCCCGAAGCCCGCCGCCAAGGCATCGGCGCCGCCCTCACCCACAAAGCCCTAACCCAAGCCACCACCCAGTACGCCGTCCTCACCTCATCCTCCGCCGGCCAATCCGTCTACACCTCCCTCGGCTTCCAAACCCACTCCCACATCGACCTCTACACCCTCGATCCACGGAGTCCTACTGTCACGGAGAGCCTGTAGCGAAATGGCGTTTTGCCGGCCGGGGCATCGAATCTGTCGGGCTGGTCGGGCTGGGTGGCCCCGGGGTCAGGTTGCTGGGTGGAGGGTGTGGTTGTGGAGTTTGAGGAGGTTGACCAC
>NZ_SMKA01000361.1 GCF_004348455.1 Kribbella albertanoniae | reverse complement strand
GCGGCAGGTGGCGCAGACTACGCCGCCGGAGGCTGGGTTGAAGGCTCGGTGGGGGCCTTCTTCGCCGCAGCGGGCGCAGTCGCCGAAGGAGGGGGCGTAGCCGGAGATGGCCAGGGCTCGGAGGAGGAAGGAGTCCAGGACGAGGGCTGGTTCGCGTTCGCCGGTGGAGAGGACTCGGAGGGCGCCGGCCAGGAGGAGGTGGTGCTGGGTGGCGGGTTCTTTTTCTTCTACGACCAGGCGGTCGGTGGTTTCCAGCAGGACCGTCCCGGTGGTGTAGCGGGCGTAGTCGTTGACGATGCCTTCGCCGTAGGCGGAGATGGAGACGGCTTGGGTGACTACGTCGAGGGTACGGCCGGTGGCGAGCTGGAGGTCGACGTGGCTGAAGGGCTCGAGGCGGGCGCCGAAGCGGGATGACGTCCGGCGGACGCCCTTGACGACGGCGCGGACCTTGCCGTTGGCGCGGGTCAGGAGCGTGGCGATGCGGTCTGCTTCACCCAGTTTGTGGGTGCGCAGCACGATCGCCTCATCCCGGTAGAGCGGCACCGGAACAGTGTCTCACCCGGCGCCGACAACTTCTTCGAGGCTGACAGCCGGACGGCCGGTCAGGTCGGCGACGGCGGTGGATACCGTGCTGAGTTCCCCGGAGGCGATGGCGGCGTAGGAGGTCACCCAGCCTGCTACCTCCCACGCGGCGGCGCCGTACGACTCACGGGAGCGGTAGGCCTCGTCGAGCGTCTCCGGCTCGTAGCGGACCGGACGGCCCCAAGCAGCAGCCAGTACGGCGGCCGCCTCGGCCAGCGTGAACGCGGCGGGCCCGGTCAGGTCGTACGTCACCCCCGCATGCCCGGAGCCGGTGAGAACCGCAGCAGCCACCGCAGCGACGTCATCGCGCGCGACGGCAGCCACGCGTCCGTCGCCCGCCGGGCCGCGGATCGCTCCGTCCTCGCCGACGAAGCCAGGAACGAAGTCGAGGTAGAGGTTGTCACGAAGGAAGGTGAAGTCGATCCCGGTACCGCGGATGTGCTGCTCGGTGTGCCAGTGGTCCCGAGCGAAGGTGAAGGTCGCATCCGGAGCCGCCCCCGCGAAGGACGTGTACACGATCCGTTGCACACCAGCCGCGACCGCTGCATCAACAGTTGCCTTATGCAAGGAAACCCGATCCGCCGATTCAGTTGCACTGAGCAACATCAGCGTGTCGACCCCGTCCAGCGCATCGAGCAGGGCGGAGTGTTCGCCGTACGACGCCACCGCCACCGAAGCACCCGGCAGCGCCGGCGCTCGCGAGGCATCACGGACAACCAACCGCTGCGGTACGTCGGCCTCCGCCAGCAACCGTGCGATCCGCGAACCCAGCTGCCCGGTCGACCCAGTCAGCGCGATCATTTGCCCACCAGGTCCATTCCACCGGCGGAGTACCGCTCTCCGGCCACATCCAAGTCCCGCGGGAACGCCGCCTCCAGCGCCTCCAACTCGGATGCGGTCAACTCCACGTCAACAGCAGCGAGGTTCTCAGCAAGATACTTACGCCGCTTCGTCCCCGGGATCGGGACGACGTCGTTGCCCTGGGCCAACAACCAGGCAAGCGCCAACTGCCCCGGTGTGACACCGCGAGCCGCGGCAAGCTCCTGCACGCGAGCGACCAGATCCAGATTGCGCTGGAAGTTCTCGCCGCTGAACCGCGGCAGCCCGCGCCGCGCGTCGTCCGGCTCGAAATCGTCCGGCGACTTCAGTTGCCCGGTGAGGAACCCACGCCCCAGCGGACTGAACGGTACGAACCCGATCCCCAGCTCCCGCAACGTCGGCAGTACGACGGTCTCCGGGTCGCGCGTCCACAGCGACCACTCACTCTGTACGGCGCTGATCGGGTGCACCGCATGCGCCGCCCGGACCGTGTCCCCGTTCACCTCGGACAGCCCGAGGTACCGGACCTTCCCAGCCTCAACCTGCGAAGCCATCGCCCCGACCGTCTCCTCAATGGGAACCTGAGGATCGCGCCGATGCAGATACCAGAGATCGACGTGATCAACCCCGAGCCGCCGCAGCGACGCATCCAACGCCTCGACCGCGTACGCCGGGCTGCCGTCGACCCCCGTCGGCATCGCAGCTCCGGTCTGCGGCTTGAAGCCGAACTTGGTCGCCAGCACCACCTCATCCCGGCGACCGGCCAGCGCGCGCCCGAGCAGCAACTCGTTCGCGCCGTTGCCGTAGATATCGGCGGTGTCCAGGAAGGTGCAGCCCGCATCGATCGCCGCGTGCACGGTCGCGATCGACTCGGTCTCGTCCGACGTCACGCCGTACGACTGGGACATCCCCATGCAGCCGAGGCCGAGACGGGAGACGGTCAGGTCGCCGAGCTGGGATTCACTCATGATCCGAACCTATCGCGCAGCACGGGCGTCCAAGGCACCCGGTGACCCGATTCCTGCGCAGGCAACGACTCTGTGACATTTTGCCGTTCCGAACCCGTCCGATCATGCGGATCCGTATCTTCTTGCGGGCAGGGGGCGAACAGCTAGGGGGGCACACGTTGTTTCTGCGACAGGCATTGCGGTACCGCTGGACACAGGCCCTGGTCCTGGCCGGAATCTGCCTGCTGATCGGCACCTGCGCAGCGTTCGCGCCATGGTTCGCGCGCGCCGTCCAGCAGACAGTGATGACCGAAACACTGTCTGGGCAACGTCTGCCGGCGGCCTGGCAGCTCGAGACAAGTCCTGCCCGGACCGGAGCGGAGCAGGATCCCGAGCCGGAGACCCTGGCGCAACTGGTGCCGGCCGACCTGCTCCCGCTGTTCAGCACGCCCGTGCTGGGTGTTCACAGTGACATCACCTGGCGCGGGGTACCGGAGTCCATCACCAGCCGCCTGATCTGGCGGGACGGGTACTGCGCCGAGGTGGTGATGATCGAGGGCCGCTGCCCGAGCGCGCCGAACGAAGTGATTGCCTCTGTGAACGACCGGCAGATGTGGAAGCTCGCACCCGGCCAGACGTTCCGGGCCGGAGCGGAGACCTCGACCAGTGACGGCGCACTGAAGATCGTCGGGCTGTACCAGCCGCGGGACAACGCAGCGGACTACTGGTACGGCCGCCGGCCCACCGGTCACTCGCGCCCTCCCGTCGAGGGTAAGCACCCGGGCGGGACCGACTACCTGCTGACCGACCGTTCGACATTCCGTACCTCGGCCTGGGACCAGCACGCGACCATGGACACCAGGCCGCTCCCCGGACTCACGTGGCTCGACGACCTGGATCGGCTCGAAGCGGCGTCGAACGAGTCCAAGCTCAAGGCAGTCGATCTCGGTGCCGAGAACACCACCTCGCTGCCCGCCCTGGCCGACCGGATCCGGAGCCAGCGCGCGCAGGCCGCGACGATCATCCCGCTGATCATGGTGCAGGTCACCCTGTTCGGGCTGGTCGTGCTCGCGCTGGCCCTCGCGGTCGTCATCGACCAACGCCGCCCGGAGATCGCGATCGCACGGCTCCGCGGGTCGACAGCCCGCCGTACCGGCCGTGCGTTGTCCGTCGAGCTCGGCGTACCGGTGCTGCTCGGAACACTCGCCGGCGGACCTCTCGGGTTCGCCGTACTCCAGATCGTCCGGAGCACCTGGCTGCAGGGCGGAGCACCCCTGGAGCTCCCGTGGCCGGTGCCGGTTGCGGTCATCGCGGCCGCGGCCGTCGCGCTCGGTGTCGTCGCACTGCAGGTCCGGGGCACCGTCCGGCAGCAGATCTCCGGGATGCTGCGGCGCGTCCCCCAGCGCTCGGGCAGGGCGATCAGCCTGGTCGACCTGAGCATCGTCGTCTTCGCCGTCGCGGGCCTGGTGTCTGCACTGACCGGAACGGGCCGCGGTCCACTGCCGGTGCTCGCACCTGCCCTGCTCGCGCTCGCGGCCGGACTGACCTTCGCCCATCTGTTGCTTCCGATCGCACGGTTCATCAGCCGACGGGCCCTGCGCCGCGGCCGGCTCGGTCTGGCCCTGGGCGCTCTGCAGATCTCTCGCCGACCCGCCGTCACGCGGATCGTCGCCGCGGTCGCCGCGGCCGCTGCGCTGGTCGGGTTCGCCGGGCAGGCCGCGTCGGTGGCCGAACACAACCGCGACTCGCGGGCCGGCTATGAGACCGGCGCCGAGGGCGTTGTCCAGGTGACCTCGGGCTATCTGCCCAAGTTCACCCAGGCGCTCGACACGATCGATCCGGACCGGCGATGGCTTACTCCGGTCGTTGTCGTCCGGCCGCCCTCGCCCGACTCCTTGCAGACGGTGATGATCGAGCCGGCCAGCTTCCGGCGGATCGCGTACCGCGGTGATCGGCTGACCGATCCCGACGGCTTCCACGCGCTCTCGGCGCCGGCCGTCCAGCCGATCGAGTTCCGCGGCCGGCAGTTGACGATCACGGCCACCGCCGGTCCGATGGAGCCGTTCGAGCCCGAGCGGCTGGACGGTAGCCCGGACTCACCTCCGCAGCCGCCGGCGAAGACCGTCCGGCTGGTTGCGAACCTCGTCGATCTCCGCACCGGCGCACGCAACCTGGTCACCTTCCCGCCGCTCCGGCTGGGAACGGCCAAGGCCTCCGTACTGCGAGCGCCGGTCGACTGCCGGGATGGGTGTCAACTGCTCCGGCTCGGGATCAGCCGCGATCTGACCGATCGCAGTGGGCTCCGCGGCACTGTGCAGATCGGCAAGCTGGCCAGCGACGACCGGCCGTCCATCATGCTCGGCAAACCAGGCGACTGGCAGCCGCTCAAAGAAGCCGGCTCCACCGATGAGTCGATCGGAGCCGGCGCCGGCGGAGCACTGACGCTGTCGGTCACGAACCTCGGCAGCGAGCAGTTCCTGCAATACGCCACCGCACCCGCGATCGTGCCGGCACTGGTGACGCCGGACTTCCGGTACGACGCCTCGGCCACCACCCCGTCGTTCGGCGGCGCGCCGCTCCCGCTGAGCAAGCTCGACCGGCTGTCCGGTCCGGCGAACCGCTTCTCCCTGCACAGCGCCGTGGTCGACCTCGAGATCATGCGCCGCATCGGCGGCAGTCTCGACGAAGCCTCTACCGAGTTCGAGCTCTGGCTGAACGCAGAAGGTATGGCCAACGTCGGCACGATCATCGAGCAGCTCCAGACTGCCGGACTCGCTCCGGTGCTGATCGAGCGGCGAGCAGATCGGACCGCGTCGTACGGGCGATCTGCGAGCGCGCTGGCCCTACAGCTGACTCCAGTGGTCGGAATCGCAGGCTGGGCGTTGGCGATCGTAGTGCTGCTCCTGACCGTGGTCACGTCCTGGCGGTCGCGCGCTCAGGACTACGCGAGCCTGCGGATCACAGGCGTACCGGCTCCGGTGACTGGGCGGGCTGCGCGGTGGGAGCAGACCGGTCCAGTCGCGCTGGCCGTGTTGCTGGGGTCTGCGTGTGGAGTGATCGGCGCGCAGATTGCTCTGCCGTTGATACCGCTGTTCGCCGACACAGGTGGGCCGTATCCGTTGGAGTTGGCGACGAACTGGCCGGTCGCGCTCGGGTTGTGGGCCGGCGGCACGGTCGTGCTCGCGGTGGTGACGCTGCTGCTCGGCAGCGGGGTGAACCGGCGCGCGTCGTACAGCCGGATCCGGGAGGAGTTGAGCTGATGAGTGGACTGGCGATCAGCACCACCGGGTTGGTACACATCTATCGCGCGCACGGTCATGACGTGGCCGCGCTCTCCGGGATCGGGATCACCGTGCGGCCGGGTGAGCTGGTGGGGTTGCTCGGCCCTTCTGGTGCTGGGAAGTCGACGTTGCTGCAACTGTGTGGCGGGTTGCTGACACCTAGTGCGGGGCGACTGCAGATCGGGGAGCACAACCTCGCGACGATGACCGAGGCTGAGCTGGATCGGATGCGGTCCGGCGATGTCGGGATCGTGCTGCAGGGGGCTGGGCGGAACCTCATTCCTTATCTGTCACCGCTGGACAACGTGCGGTACGCACAGCAGGCGGCACCGCGGGATCGAGAGGTGCCGGCGGCGATCGACGTACTGGAGTTGGTTGGTCTGCGGGAGCAGGCCGAGAGTCCGTTGACTGCACTCACGCCGGGGCAGGTGCAGTTGTGTGCGGTCGCGGTGGGGATCGCGACGATGCCCGGGCTGCTGCTGGCGGACGAACCGACGAGCCAGCTGGATCACCATGCGCGGGATGAAGTGCTGGCGGCGATCCGGACGATCAATCAGCGGACCGGGATGACGGTGCTGCTGATCACGCATGACCCCGAGGTTGCTGCTGCGTTGCCTCGGACGATCACGATTCGGGACGGGCGGATTGCTGCTGAGGGGCGGTCGGGTGAGGAGTACGCCGTGGTCGCGTCCGACGGGTCGTTGCCGCTGCCCCCGCATGTCGCGGAGCTGCTGCCGGCGGGGACGTTGGTGCAGGTGACGATCGAGGACGGTCAGGTCCGGCTCAGCCCGGTGGATCAGGAGGGGAACCGATGATCCAGGTCTCGAACATTACGGTCGCGTACGGCGAAGTGGTCGCGGTCGACGACGTGTCGTTCGTGGTACCGCCCGGGTTCGTGCTCGCGGTGAGCGGTCCGTCCGGGGCCGGCAAGAGTTCGTTGCTCTGGGCAATCGCTGGCGCGGTGGACGTGCTGACGGGGAAGGTGGAGGTCGACGGGCTGTTGATCTCGGACCGGCCGACCGCGGCCGCGCATGGCGTCGTACTGATCCCGCAGGGCAATGGGCTGGCGCGTGTGCTGACAGCTCGGGAGAACCTGACCATCCCGCTGCTCGCGAACCGTCAGGACCTGGACGAAACCGATCGTGTCGTGGAGAGCGCACTCGAGGCGGTCGGCCTGGCCGAGAGCGGCGACCACCTCGTCGAGGAACTGTCCGGCGGCGAGCAGCAACGCGTCGCCGTCGCCCGCGGGATCGCGCAACGCGGTCGCGTCATCCTCGCCGACGAGTCCACCAGCGAACTCGACAGCACCAACCGCGAACGCGTTCTCACCCTCCTCCGCACCCAAGCCAACCAAGGCGCCGCCGTAGTCATCGCCACCCACGACCCCACGGTCGCCGCCTCCGCCGACGGCCACGCCCTCATGGACGAAGGCCGCCTAACCTGGCTCCGCCGCCTGTAACCCTCGCCTCCCGCAACCCGAGCCGG
This sequence comes from Kribbella albertanoniae, assembly GCF_004348455.1. Lineage (GTDB taxonomy): Bacteria > Actinomycetota > Actinomycetes > Propionibacteriales > Kribbellaceae > Kribbella > Kribbella albertanoniae. Next base: position 562 of record NZ_SMKA01000361.1, on the reverse strand, counting down.
TACGACGTTGTGCACGGGTCAACCATGTGCGCGGTCGAAAGGTGGTTGACGGGTGCTCAAGGTGAGCCGGCCGGGCGACCTTGAGCACCGTTCGACCGTTGCGGCGGGTGCTGGATGGCTGATGAGTGCTCAAAGTGCCCCTCGCCCGCAATCTCGGGTCCCCGGGGCCGCCCGGGTGCGTTATCCCCTGAGATGAGGGGTTGCCCATCGAGATCTCACGGGGGCAACCCCACGACTGTGCGCTGTGGTTGCTGCCCGGAAATGAGGGGGTCTCCGCTGAGGTTGCTGGTTCTCCCCTCAATGTTTGAGCAGAGAAGGGTCCACTCGAACGGATAGCCCCTCAAATGTGCCCCAGGTACCGGTCGTATCCGAGTGCACCGCCCGCAATCGACGTAACGTCCGAAGGAGCGGAGACCGGCCCTCCGATCGTTCGGACGTTAGCTGGGAGCCGTGGTTAACGTCCGAACAACCGGAGGCGGGTCCTCCGGTTTTTCGGACGTTGTGGCGAGGGGGTAGCCGGTCGCGGCGAGGTGGGGGCGGGAGCTACGCGGAGGGGGTTCAG
>NZ_SMKA01000360.1 GCF_004348455.1 Kribbella albertanoniae | reverse complement strand
GCCCAAGGTCCCCCGGCCGACCCACTCTGAGCACCCGTCAACCACCTTCGGTCCGCGCAGATGGTCGACCCGTGCACAACGTCGTACCGGCACACCTTGAGCACGCATCAACCACCCGCCGCCCGCCGAAACGGTCGAACCGTGCCCAAGGTCCCCCGGCCGACCCACCTTGAGCACCCATCAACCACCTTCGGTCCGCGCAGATGGTCGACCCGTGCACAACGTCGTACCGGCACACCTTGAGCACGCATCAACCACCTGCCGCCCGCCGAAACGGTCGAACGGTGCCCAAGGTCGCGCGGCCGGCGCACCTTGGGCACGCATCGACCACATTCGGGCCGCGGAGATGGTTGAACCGGGCTCAACGTCGTACCGGCTCGGGGCCGAGCGCGGTGCATCCCGGTGCGGTATGGTTTTGGTATGAGCAAGCAGATTACGGTGCGGTTGCCGGATGAGCTGGTCGACTTCATGGACCAACTGGTGGCGACGGACAAGGCGACGAGCCGGGCCTCGGTGGTGGCCCGGGCGATGGAGCGTGAGCGGCGGCGGGAGCTGGCTGCGCGCGACCTGGCGATTCTGGCCGAGTACGGCGATTATCCGGAGTTCGAGGGGATGGCGCCGGCTGCGGCCGGGACCGCGTTGAGCGATCTCGACTGAGATGCGACCGCTGCACATCGCCCGGCTGGACAAGCCGCGGCCGGTGGTCGTGCTGACCCGCGAGCTGATCCGCCCGCGGCTGACGAACGTGACGGTCGCACCGATCACCAGCACGATCCGAGGGCTGTCCACCGAGGTCCTGGTCGGCCCGCAGAACGGGCTCGAGCACGCGAGCGCGATCTCCTGCGACAACATCCAGACCATCCCGAAGGCCCACCTCGGCCGCCTGATCGGCTATCTGCACCCCGACCAGGAACCAGCCCTCGCCGAAGCCATCAGCCTCGCCTTCGACCTGGAAATCTAGTGACCTCGAGATCTAACGTCCGAAAAACCGGAGACCCGCCCTCCGATCGTTCGGACGTTGGCTACGGACAGCGGACAACGTCCGAAGAACCGGAGACGGGCCCTCCGGTCGTTCGGACGTTAGGAGTCAGCCGAGTTTGGTGACGTCGCGGACGGCGCCCTTGTCGGCGCTGGTGGCCATGGCTGCGTAGGCGCGAAGGGCTTGGGAGACCTTGCGTTCGCGGGCGCGCGGGGCGTAGACGCCGTTCAACGCGGTACGGCGGGTGTCCAGCTCGGCGTCGTCGACCAGGAGCTCGATCGAGCGGTTCGGGATGTCGATCCGGATCTGGTCGCCGTCCTGGACGAGCGCGATCGTGCCACCCGAGGCGGCCTCCGGGGAGGCGTGCCCGATCGACAGGCCCGACGTACCGCCGGAGAAGCGGCCGTCCGTCACCAAGGCGCAGACCTTGCCCAGGCCGCGGCCCTTCAGGAACGAGGTCGGGTACAGCATCTCCTGCATGCCGGGCCCACCCTTCGGGCCCTCGTAGCGGATCACCACGACATCACCCGGCTGGACCTTCTTGGCCAGGATCTTGTCGACCGCCTCCTCCTGCGACTCGCACACGACCGCAGGCCCCTGGAAGGTCCAGATCGACTCGTCCACGCCAGCCGTCTTCACGACACAGCCGTCGACGGCCAGGTTGCCCTTGAGCACCGCCAGCCCGCCATCGGCAGAGTAGGCGTGCGCCAGGTCGCGGATGCAGCCGCCGGCCGCGTCGGTGTCGAGCGTCTCCCACCGCTCCGACTGCGAGAACGCCGTCGCCGACCGCACGCAGCCCGGCGCCGCGTGCCACAACTCGACGGCCTCGGCCGACGGTGAACCGCTCCGGACGTCCCAGTTCTTCAGCCAGTCGCCGATCGAGGCGCTGTGCACGGTGTGGATGTCCTCGTTCAGCAGGCCGGCCCGGTACAGCTCCCCCAGGATGGCTGGGATGCCACCGGCGCGGTGCACGTCCTCCATGTAGTACGTGCCGCCAGGTGCGACGTTCGGCGCGACCTTCGCCAGGCACGGCACCTTGCGCGAGACCGCGTTGATGTCGTCCAGGTCGAAGTCGACCTCGGCCTCCTGGGCCGCGGCCAACAGGTGCAGGATCGTGTTGGTCGAGCCACCCATCGCGATGTCGAGCGCCATCGCGTTCTCGAACGCGGCGCGGGAGGCGACGGTCCGCGGCAGCACGGTCTCGTCGTCGGTTTCGTAGTACCGCTTGGTGATCTCGACGACCGTGCGGCCCGCGTTCTCGTACAGGGCCTTGCGGGCGGTGTGGGTGGCCAGCACCGAGCCGTTGCCGGGGAGGGACAGGCCGATCGCCTCGGTCAGGCAGTTCATCGAGTTCGCGGTGAACATACCCGAGCACGAACCGCAGGTCGGGCAGGCGTTCTCCTCGATCCGCTGGATGTCGGCGTCGGAGACGTTCTCGTTGACCGCCTCGGACATCGCGTCGATCAGGTCCAGCTTGCGCACGGTCCCGTCGACCAGCGTCGCCCGGCCGGCCTCCATCGGGCCACCGGAGACGAACACGGTCGGGATGTTCAGGCGCAGGGCGGCCATCAGCATGCCCGGGGTGATCTTGTCGCAGTTCGAGATGCAGACCAGCGCGTCCGCGCAATGCGCCTCGACCATGTACTCGACGGAGTCCGCGATCAGGTCCCGCGAGGGCAGGCTGTAGAGCATGCCGCCGTGACCCATCGCGATGCCGTCGTCGACCGCGATCGTGTTGAACTCACGTGCGATCCCGCCGGCCTGCTTGATCGCCTCGGACACGATCCGGCCGACGGGGGCCAGGTGCGTGTGCCCGGGAACGAACTCGGTGAAGCTGTTCGCGACCGCGATAATCGGCTTCCCGAAGTCTCCACGGTCGACGCCGGAGGCCATCATGAGGGCGCGTGCGCCCGCCATGTTGCGGCCGTGGGTGACGGTACGGGACCTCAGATCAGGCACGACAATCTCCAGAACTAGAGCCGGAACGACTCCGTCCATGGTGCCACCCCCGTCCCGAATGCCGAAACACCGGTCCCGAATGACGGATCTGGCCCGGCCCGGGCAGTGCGCGGCGACTTCGGGCGGATGGTTCTTGTCGGTGGGCCGATCTAGCCTGGGTGACATGGTCGGGGTCACGCTTGTTCAGCGCGCGGTGCACCCTGCCCTGCGCCCGTTCGTCGGCGACCTGACCGGCTGGGCGTACGACGGCGATCCGCCGGAGCTGCATCGCGGATTGCCCTCGCAGTATCTGACGCTCGTCATCACCCTGGACGAGCCGCTCGGTATCGCCTGGCCGGACGGCTCGGCGGGGAAGTACGACGCCAGTCTCAGCGGGCTGCATTCACGCGCGGTCCACGTCGGCGGCTCACCCAGCCGAGCGGGCGTCCAACTGGCACTGACTCCGGCCGGATCGCGGGCGCTCTTCGGGCTTCCGTCGGGTGAGCTTGCCTGGCAGGCGGTCGAGCTCGACGAGTTCCTCGGGCCGTCGGCACACCGGCTGGTGGATCAGCTCCGGGAGGCCGACGGCTGGGCCGAGCGGTTCGACCGGATCGAGCAGGCGCTGTTACGGCGATGGTCGGCTCCCCCGAGTCACGCCGTACGGGCTGAGGTTGGTTGGGCCTGGCGGCGGTTGCGGGAGACGCGTGGCGCGGTCGGGGTGCAAGAGCTCGCGGCCGAGGTCGGGTGGAGCCGGCGGCATCTGACCGATCGATTCACCACCGAGTTCGGGCTGGCGCCGAAGGTGGCGGGGCGGGTGCTGCGCTTCGAGCAGGCGGTGGCCCGGTTGCGGCAGCATCCGGGGATCCGGCTGGCCGACCTGGCCGCCGAGGTCGGGTACGCCGATCAGGCGCATCTGACCCGGGAGTGGCAGGCGATCGCCGGGTGCTCACCGCGGCAGTGGATCGCGGAGGAGCTCCCAAACGTACAAGACTCCGAGCTGCTGATGACGGCAGAGTCAGGGGCATGACCTCAATGACTAAGACAGTCGGCGTCTGGCCGACACTGGTGTATCTGGACGGCGGAGCCGCGCTGCAGTTCCTGACCAAGGGACTCGGCTTCGAGCTGGTCGCGTCGTACGCGGGTGCGGCCGAAGGGTCGGTCGCCCATGCCGAGCTGACCTGGCCGGCCGGCGGCGGTGTGATGGTGAGTTCGACGGACGCGCAGTCCGAGCCGAACGAGTTCACCCTGCTCGCGGACCAGGCCCAGTCCGTGTATCTCGTGCACGACGATCCGGACGCGTTGATCGGACGAGCGATCGGAGCCGGAGCGGTCGTCGTACGGGGTCTGCAGGACAGTGACTTCGGATCCCGGGGCTTCACCGTCCGCGATCCGGAAGGAAATCTGTGGAGTGTCGGAACTTATGCGGGCGAATAAGGGGTTTCCGGCGATTCGGGGTTGGCGAGCTGCCTAGAATCGCGGGGTGACGGAAACAGCTGACGCTCTGCCCAGTGAAGCTTTGGACGTGCTGCGTCGTGTCTTCGGGTACGACGCTTTCCGTGGCGAGCAGGGCGACATCATCGACACGGTGATCGGCGGCGGTGACGCGCTGGTGCTGATGCCGACCGGCGGCGGCAAGTCGTTGTGCTACCAGATTCCGTCGCTGGTGCGATCGGGTGTCGGGGTGGTGATCTCACCGCTGATCGCGCTGATGCAGGACCAGGTCGACGCGTTGACGGCGCTCGGTGTCCGGGCCGGCTTCCTGAACTCGACGCAGGATTACGAGCAGCGGCGTGAGGTCGAGCAGGCGTTCCTGGCCGGTGAGCTGGATCTGCTCTACCTCGCGCCGGAGCGGCTGCGGGTCGAGGCGACCGTGCGGCTGCTCGACCAGGGCAAGATCGCGCTGTTCGCGATCGACGAGGCGCACTGTGTGTCTCAGTGGGGGCACGACTTCCGGCCCGACTACCTGATGCTGTCGGAGCTGCACGAGCGCTGGCCCGACGTGCCGCGGATCGCGCTGACCGCCACCGCGACCGAGGCGACCCATCAGGAGATCGCCACCCGGCTGAATCTGACGGATGCGAAGCACTTCGTCGCGAGCTTCGACCGGCCGAACATCCACTACCGGATCGTGCCGAAGGACAACCCGCAGCGGCAGCTGATCGACCTGCTGCGCACCGAGCACCCCGGCGACGCGGGCATCGTCTACTGCCTGTCCCGCAACAGCGTCGAGAAGACCGCCGCCTTCCTCACGCAGAACGGGATCGAGGCCGTTCCGTACCACGCCGGTCTCGACAGCCGGGTCCGCGCTCGTAACCAGTCACGCTTCCTGCGTGAGGACGGGCTGGTCGTGGTCGCGACGATCGCGTTCGGGATGGGGATCGACAAACCGGACGTCCGGTTCGTGGCGCACCTCGATCTGCCGAAGTCGGTCGAGGGCTACTACCAGGAGACCGGCCGCGCGGGGCGTGACGGGCTGCCGTCGACCGCCTGGCTGGCCTACGGTCTGCAGGACGTCGTCCAGCAGCGCAAGATGATCGACACCTCCGAGGGCGACCTCGCGCACCGGCGCCGCCTCAGCGCGCACCTCGACGCGATGCTCGCCTTGTGCGAGACCGTGCAGTGCCGCCGCTCTCAGCTCCTCGCCTACTTCGGTCAGCACGGCGATGCCTGCGGCAACTGCGACACCTGCAACACCCCGCCGGAGTCGTGGGACGGCACGATCCCCGCGCAGAAGCTGCTCTCGACCGTCTACCGGCTGCAGCACGAGCGGGGGCAGAAGTTCGGCGCCGGCCAGCTGATCGACATCCTGCTCGGCAAAGAGACCGACAAGGTCAGACAGTTCCGCCACCACGAGCTGTCCGTCTTCGGTATCGGCACCGAGCTCAAGGACACCGAGTGGCGCGGCGTCATCCGCCAGCTCCTCGCACTTCGCCTGCTCACCGTTGAAGGCGACTACGGCACCCTCGTCCTCACCGAGGACAGCGCCGAGGTCCTCGGCCGCCGCCGCGACGTGATGATGCGCCGCGAACCGGAACGCACCAAGTCGAAGTCCCGCTCCAGCAGCGGCAAGAAGGCACCAGCCGCCGACCTCCCGGCCGAGCTGGTTCCGGTCTTCGAGCGCCTCCGCGCCTGGCGCGCCGCCGTCGCCAAGGAACAAGGCGTCCCCGCCTACGTGATCTTCCACGACGCCACCCTCCGCCAGATCGCCATCGACCTGCCGACGTCGCTGTCCGCCCTCGGCACCATCAGCGGCATCGGTGAGAACAAACTCGCCAAGTACGGCGAAGGAGTTCTGGAGGCGCTTGCCGAGGAGTAGGTGTCGATTCTGCGTGCTGTTGTTCGACGCGTAGTCGAACGCTCGGAAAGGAGCACGCACATGTCCTCATCGGTGTTGTTGATGTCGATGTCGCTCGACGGCTACATCGCGGGCCCGAACGACGTACCGGGGAATCCTGGTGGCGACGGGTTCATGCGGTTGCACGACTGGTACCAGCAGGCGGACGGGTCGTTCGGTCGGCCGGTTGGACCGGAGGGTTCGATCTGGGACGAGCTGCACGACACCGGCGCGGTGTTCGTCGGGCGTCGTACGGCGGAGCAGGTGGACTACTACGGCGGCACGCATCACGGCGTACCGCTGTTCGTGTTGACCCGCCGTGAACCGGACCCGCTGTTCCCGCAGGTCCACTTCGTGACCGACGTCGCCGAAGGAATGGCCGCGGCGAAGGCTGCGGCCGGCGATCGGGACGTCCTGGTGCACGGCGCTTCGGCAGCGCGCGCTGCTCTGGAGGCCGGGGTGCTCGACGAGCTGCAGATCGATCAGGTGCCGGTGCTGCTCGGTGCGGGCCGCCGGCTGTTCGACGTACTGCCTGAGCGCATCGAGCTGGAGATTGCCCGGGTCATCGACACTCCGGCGGCGACCCACCTCCGGTACCGCGTCGTCAGGTGAGCAACGGTTTCAGCGCGGCGAGGAACTGGGTCATCGTGGTGTCGATGTGCTTGTTGCCATCGGCAAGCAGTATGGCGACGGAGATGTTGCTGCCGACGACCAGCAGGCTGGTGTGGCCGGGCATCTCACCGCGATGGCCGTAAGACGGCAGCAGCGGCGGGAACTGGTGCTCGAACAGCATCGTGCCGAGGCCGTACTGGCCCATGTTGGGCGTCAGCTGGTCGACCAGCTCCTGCGGAATGACGTGGCCGTAGTACAGCTGGTATCCCCAGAGGGCGACGGTCGGGGCGTCGGCGGCGAGCCCGGCGTTCGCGGCGGACAGGCTGGCGATAGCTCGGCACGGAAGGTAACCGTCCGGCGGACCGCAGACCGGATTGGTGTCCTCGGCCAACGGCGGTTGCGGCTTCTCGCCGTCCTGGAAGGCCGCGTGCTTCAGGCCGGCCGGTTTGGCGAGGTCGCGGCGCAGGACGGTCGCGAGCGGTTGACCGGTGACCTTTTCGATCAGCAGGCCGAGCAACTGGAAGTTGGGGTTGCTGTAGCTGAATGTTCCGGGCGCGCCGACAGGTGCGGTGGTGTAGGCGAGCGCCTGCTCCGGCGTCCAGTGCTTGGCCGGCGCGGCCTTGATCGCCTGGTCCATCCGGCCGTAGTCGTCAGGCAGGTAGTTCGGCACCCCCGACGCCATCATCAGGTGCTGCCGTACGGTCGCGCCGTTCTCGGTCAGCTTGTGCTTCACGTACGTCGAGATCGGCGCATCGAGGTCGACCTTGCCCGCCTTGACCAGCAGCATGATCTCGGCGGCCACGAACGTCTTCGTGATGCTCGCGACGGCCATCGCGGTCGTCGGCCGGAGCGGCGTACCGACAGCGTCCTGACCGGACGCCCCCGACCACACCCACCGCTCCCCGACCACCGCGGCCGTCACACCCCGAGCCCCCGACT